>DATHTG010000310.1:0-4949 GCA_035463515.1 Candidatus Limnocylindrales bacterium | reverse complement strand
TCAATGCTGGTCACGCGGCTGCCACCCTCGCGTTCCTGCCGTCCGCCGATGCGCTCATCTTCGTGACGGACGCCTCTGCCGAGCTGTCCGCCGCGGAGCTCGAGTTCCTCGGCAGCGCGCGCTCGGCCGGCCCGCCGATCCTCGTCGCCCTGACGAAGATCGACCTGTATCCCGGAGGGAGGCGCATCCGGGAGATCGACGCGGGCCGACTCGCCGCGATGGGCCTGGTCGAGCCGCCCTTCGGGCTGAGCTCGGTCGTCCGACTGCGAGCCGACGAGTCCGGTGACGAGAGCGGCTACGGGGCGTTCACCGACGTCCTTCGAGGCGATGTCGTCGAACGCGCGCGGGCGATCTCCGTCGCGGAGGCGACCGCCGCTCTGCGCTGGGTGCTCGACCAGCTTCGTGACCCGCTGGTCGCCGAGCGGGCAGCGCTCGCCGACCCGACGACCGCGCGTCGCCTCGCCGACGACCTCGGGAACGCGCGGCAGCGCCTCACGGACCTGAAGCGTGGTGATGCGGCGTGGTCAGCCCGCCTCGATGACGAATTCGGTGCGCTGCGGACGCGCGTCGCCTTCGCCTTCGGCGCCGAGATGCGCACGATCCTTCGCGAGGCGCAGGCGCAGGTCGAAGAGACCGACCCGGCCGGGAGCTGGCCCGAACTGAGCGGACGCGTCCAGGACCGGATCGCGACCGCGGTTCGCGGCGCGTTCCGGGACGCGACGACCGGTGCCGGAGACGTCCAGGCGACGATCGCCGCGATGCTGGCCGACGAGGCGCCGGAACACGGGCAGACCGCTCCTGCGATGACGTTCGACGTCGAGGCCTTCTGGAGCGGTAACCCGGAGTTCGAGAGCAGGACCCGATCGCGGCTCGGGACTGGGTACGGGGTCGTGACGGGCGCGAAGGCCGGTGTCGAATTGCTGGGTCTGGTCGGGACCCTGCTCGGGGCGGCCATCGTCGGCCCGGCGGTCCTTGGGGTGGCGGCGATCTACGGTGGCAAGGAGGTGCTCGACGAGCGACGCCGTCGACTCACTGATCGCCGCCAGCAGGCACGGACGTTCCTCGCCGAACTCGTCGAGGAGATCCGCTTCCAGGTCGAGGGCCGGCTCACCGGCGTCATCGACGAGATGCAGCGCCAGATGCGTGCCCGTTTCACAGACCGTATCGGCGAGCTGCATCGGACCGTCTCCGGGAGCGTCAAGGCGCTCGAGAACGCCGCGAAACGTGAGGCCTCCGAACGTCGGGCACGCGAGGCGGAGGTCGAGGGCGCGCTTCGGCGCATCGCCGAGCTGCACGACCGGTTGCCGGCGACCCCCTAGCCGCGACGGCCAGCGCCCGTCGCGCTCACGGCGTGTAGCATCCAAGCCGATGACCGACTCGCCCAAGACCGCCGACGACCGTCCCCCGAGCACGCACTCGATCGACGCGCTGACCGAGGACTTCCGTGGTCGCGATTACATCGCCGACCGGTCGCTTGCCACGGCAGTCTTCCTCGCGCTCGAGCTCGAGCGACCGCTGCTCCTCGAGGGTGAGGCCGGAGTCGGCAAGACGGAGCTCGCCAAGGTCCTGGCCGCATCGCTGGGCGCCCGCCTGATCCGGCTGCAGTGCTACGAAGGCCTCGACGTCAACACCGCTGTCTACGAGTGGAACTACCCGCGCCAGATGCTGGAGATCCGGCTGCTCGAGGCTCGAGGCCAGGCCGAGCATGCGAGCGCGCACGACATCTTCGGCTCCGAGTTCCTGATCCGCCGCCCGCTGCTGCAGGCGCTCGAGGTCCACGACGGCGTCGCCCCGGTCCTGCTCATCGACGAGATCGACCGCGCCGACGAGGAGTTCGAGGCGTATCTGCTCGAGATCCTGTCGGACTTCCAGGTGACGGTCCCGGAGATCGGCACCATCAAGGCGGACCTGCCACCGCGCGTCATCCTCACCTCGAACCGCACGCGCGAGGTCCACGACGCGCTCAAGCGTCGCTGCCTCTACCACTGGATCGACTATCCGACGGCCCAGAAGGAGTACGAGATCGTGCTCGCGCGTGTGCCTCACGCGCCCGAGAAGCTCGCCCGAGAGGTCGTCGGGTTCGTGCACCGGCTTCGCGAGGCAGATCTGACGAAGGTCCCCGGGATCGCCGAAACACTGGATTGGGCCGCTGCGCTCCTGTCGCTCGGCGCGCGCGAGCTGAAGCCGGAGCTGGTCGACGAGACGCTCGGCGTCGTCCTCAAATACGAGGAGGACATCCGCCAGGTGCGCGGCGAACAGGCGGCCCGGATGCTGACCGAGGTCGCCGCCAGGGGCTGACGCTGCCGCTCGCACCTGTCCGACCCGGGCCATCGGTGTGGCGTACCCTGCCCTCGTGACAGCCCGGATCGTGCTGCCAGGCGTCGACCAGATCGCCGGCGTCCCCGAGCTTGCGTCGGCGGACGGATGACGAGGAGACCGATCGCGAGATGACGTTCCCGGTCCAGGTCGGACCGTCGACGATCACGATCACCCGCGACGACCGCGTGCTGATCTGTCAACCCGACGCTCGGATCGTCGGTGAGGCGGACGGCTTCTTCACCCGCGACACGCGATTCATCTCGGGCTACGACCTGTTCATCAACGGCCGGCGGCCGATCCTCCTCGGCTCAGGGTCGATCCAGTCGTTCTCGTCGCGCTTCGAGTTCACGAACGACACCTGCGTCGACCCCGACGGGGTCATCGAGCGGCAGTCGCTCGCGATCCGGGTCGATCGCACGATCGCGGATGGCGTCCACGAGGACTACGACATCGACAACTTCGCGCCGCGGCCGGTTCGGCTGACGATCGAGGTCGCCGTCCTGTCGGACTTCGCCGACATCTTCGATGTGAAGCGGGGCGAGATCGTCCGCCGCGGCCGCCTCGACACTCGCTGGTTCCGGTCGCGCGGAGAGCTGCGATCGACGTACGTGAATCGCGACTTCCGGCGCCACCTCATCATCGCCGTGGAGCGGTCTGGCTCGCCCCCGCAGTTCGCCAACGGCCGGCTCGTGTTCGACACGACCCTGCCACCCAAGGGGTCGTGGCATTGCTGCGTCAAGTGGCTGCCGGTGACGGGATCGCACCGTCGCGTCATGACGCTCGCGTGCAACGCCGTGGACGCCCCGAGACGCGCCGTCGGCGTCGCGCGCCTTCCCAACGTCAGCATCCGTTCCCCGAACCCGACCGTCGATCGCGCGTGGGCACAGGCAGTCCGCGACCTCGAGGCCCTGCGCCTCGAGGACCCGACGTTCGAGCGAGGCGTCTTCATCCCCGCTGCGGGCGTGCCCTGGTTCGTGACCTTGTTCGGGCGCGACTCGCTCATCGTGTCGATGCAAGGGATCTCGGGGTTCCCCGAGTTCGCGAGCGGGGCGCTCCGTCGCCTTTCTGAGCTCCAGGCGACGGAGGACGACCCGGAACGCGATATGGAACCCGGAAAGATCCTGCACGAGATCCGGCATGGCGAGCTGGCCCAGCTCGGGATCCTGCCCTTCCAGCCGTACTACGGCACGCACGACGCGACGAGCTTGTTCGTGATCGTGCTGTCGTACCTCTACCACTGGACGGGCGACGCGAGCCTCCTCCAGCGGTACCTCAAGCACGCCGAAGCGGCGATCTCCTGGATCGACAAGTACGGCGATCGCGACGGTGACGGGTTCCAGGAATACCAGACCCGCTCGACGCATGGCTTCTACAACCAGGGCTGGAAGGACGCCGGTGATGCCATCGTCGAAGCGGACGGGACCCTCGCGCCGTTGCCGATCGGAACGTGCGAGCTGCAGGGCTACGTGTTCGACGCGAAGACTCGGATGGCCGAGATCTACGAGGTCCTCGGCCGCGACAAGGATGCTCGCCGCCTCCGGCGCGAGGCGCAACGCCTCTACGAGCGCGTGAACGAGGCGTTCTGGTGGGAGGAGGAGGGCACCTACTATCTCGGCCTGAACGGGCGCAAGGAGGGGATCCGGAGCGTCGCGTCGAACGCCGGCCATCTCCTCCAATCGGGGATCGTGCCGAAGGAACGTGCAGGACGTGTCGTCAAGCGGCTCCTGGCTGACGACATGTGGAGCGGCTGGGGGATCCGCACGCTGTCGGCCGATCACCCCGCCTACAACCCGTTCTCGTACCAGACTGGATCGGTCTGGCCGCACGACAACGCCGCGATCGCCGGCGGTTTCCGACGGTATGGCTACGCGTCGGAGGCCGCCAAGGTCGCTCGGGCGCTCTTCGACGCGGCGGAGCGACTCGTCGCGACTCGACTGCCGGAGCTGTACTCGGGGATGCCGCGCGTCGCGGCGAGCTTCCCGGTCCCGTATCTCGGCGCCAACGTGCCGCAGGCCTGGGCATCCGGTGCGGTGTTCCGGCTGGTCGCGGTCCTGTGCGGCATACATGCGACATACGACGCCGATGGGCCGAAGCTGTACGTCAACCCGGCACTGCCCGACTGGCTACCCGAGGTCTCGATCAGCAACCTGCGCGTCGGCGGCGGCGCGCTCGAGATCCACTGCCAGGACGGCTCGGTCGACGTCCTCTCGAACACCTCGGGTTACACCGTCATCCACGCGGCCGCACCAGGTCCTCTCGGCAGCCGAGGCGCGGTGACGGCATCTCCGACCGACGACGGGCAGGCGGTGTCGGCGACCGGCTGATCCGACACGACATCGGCCAAGACGCGCTGGCACGTTCGTGGCAGAGTCAGCGCATGCAGGCCGCTGACGACCCCGCTCTCGTCAAGGCCCCGTGGGGCCCGGAGGTCGATGGCCGGCGACTGCTGAACGAGGCCGTCGGCTTCGGGCGGGCGCTTCGCGCTGCCGGTCTCGCGATCGATCTCGGCGCCGCGGTCGACTACGCGCGCGCGCTCCCGCTCGTCGACATGGGATCGCGCGAACAGGTCCGCGCGGCCGGCGAAGCCGTCTTCGTCCGTCGCCGTGATGATCGCGAGACGTACGACATCG
>DATHTG010000309.1:0-5873 GCA_035463515.1 Candidatus Limnocylindrales bacterium | reverse complement strand
CGACATCATCACGAAGGTCAACGACCAGGCCATCGATGGCGACCATCCGCTCGACGCGACGCTCAGCGAGTACGCACCGGGTGACAAGGTCACCGTGACCCTGCTCCGGGACGGGCAGACGCAGTCCGTCGACGTCACGCTCGGGACACGGCCCGCCAGCTGATCCTCGGTCCAGACCGACCTACCAGCGCTGGCCATCGGGACCCGCTCCCGATGGCTGGCGCCATATCTCGACAGACGCGTGGTCCAGCGGCCCACCCAGCTTGACGGCCGGCTTGCGGACCCTGACCCCGACCTCACGCACGTCGAAGGCGACCAGCACCTCGTGGCTGATCGCCTCGGCGATCGCCTCCAGCAGCCGGAACGACGTCGATTCCACGATCTGCCGTGCGATGTCGTAGACGCGCCCGTAGTCGACGGTCTTCGTCAGGTCGTCGTCGACGCCGGCCGGCTGGAGGTTGAGCAACAGCTCCACGTCGACCTCGAAGGGCTGCGTCGTCTGCAGCTCCCAGTCGTGATAGCCGTGCTTCCCCTCGAACCGCATGTTCGTGAGCACGATCCGATCGCTCAGGCCCGGCCTCCCTCCGGTTCGCTCCGCCATCTCCCGCGCACGATCGCATCAGCGACCCGTGCCGCACGGACATTGGCACGGACATCGTGGACGCGCACGATGTCCACGCCCTTTGCGATGCCGAGCGCGGTGGTCGCGAGCGTTCCTTCCAACCGTTCCTCCACCGGCAGATCGAGGATCTTCCCGATCGTCGACTTGCGGGACGTGCCGAGAAGGATCGGGCGCCCGAGGGCGGTCAGAGCGTCGAGATCGCGCAGGAGCGCGACGTTGTGGTCGGCTGTCTTCCCGAAGCCGATGCCCGGGTCGACGATCAGGTCCTCGGGGCGAACGCCGGCGCGTTCGGCGCGGTCCAGGGCGACTCGCAGATCGTCGACGACCTCGCGGACGACGTCCGCGTAGCGTGCCTCCTCCCGGTTGTGCATCACCAGGAGCGGGGCACCCGAGCTGGCCGCGAGCTCGGCCATAGTCGGGTCGAGCCCCACCCCCCATACGTCGTTGAGCAGGGTCGCACCTGCCGCGAGCGCCGCCTCGGCGACGACCACCTTCGTGGTATCGATGCTCAGTGGGATGTCGGGGAGGGCCTCGCGGACCGCGGCGAGGACCGGGATGACGCGCCCGATCTCCTCGGCCGCGTCGACCGGAGCATGGCCTGGTCGCGTCGACTCACCCCCGACGTCGAGGAGATCGGCGCCCTCGTCGACCATCCGGCGTGCCTGCTCCACGGCGATCGCCACGGCGTCGCCCCCACGGATGAGACCGTCGCCGGAGAACGAGTCGGGCGTCACGTTGAGGATCCCCATCACGAACGTGCGCTGTCCCCACGTGAACATCGTGGAGCCGATGCGCGTCGGTGCGACGGCCGCTGTCATATGGCCGGCGGGTCCCGGAGCTCCGGATCGTCGACCAGGTGCGCGCGAACGAGCCCGACGAGGTACAGCGAGCCCGCGACGACCGTCGGCCCCCGGGCGGCACGCGCCCGCTCGACGGCATCGAGCGCATCCTCGACGGCCGTCACGTCAGCGACGCGCGGTGCCCGAGCCCGCCAGCGACTCGCCAGTTCCTCGGCCGGCATCGCACGCGGCGCCTCGAGGGTCGTCGCGACGACGGTCGCTCCCACGACGGCGGACGCGCCCGCCAGCGCATCGATGATCCCGTCGACGTCCTTGTCGGCCATGGCGGCCATCACGAGCGTCAGAGGACCGGGCACCAGATGCCGCCGGAGATCGTCGAGCGCCTGCGCCAGTGCGGCCGCACCGGCCGGGTTGTGGGCCCCGTCGAGCAGGATGTCGTCGCCGTCCAGGGTGAGCAGCTCGAGCCGCCCCGCCCAGACGGCGCTCGCGTAGCCACGCCGGCGCGCGTCATCGTCAGCACGGGCGATGCCCGCGGCGTCGAGGGCGTCGAGGATGGCATCAGCAACGGCGACATTCTCGGCCTGGTGCCGTCCGCGTAGCCCGACGCGTGTGTTGCCGAGACGGGGTAGCTCCACGGTGAGCCCGTCGCGGTCCCAACCCACGATCGGGGCCGGCGACACCTCCGTCAGTGGCGCTGAGACCCGGCGCGCGCGGCGCCGGATGATCGTGAGTGCCTCGCCATCGGCTCCGGTCACCGCCCGGTCGCCACGCTCGATGATGGCCGCCTTCTCGCGGGCGATCGCGGGGATGGTCGATCCGAGGCGGTCGGTGTGGTCCAATTCGACGTTCGTGACCGCCGCCACCCCACCGTCCCAGGCATGTGTCGCGTCCAGCCGACCGCCCAGACCGACCTCGACGAGGGCGATGTCGATACCCGCCTCGGCGAAGTGGCGGAACACGACGGCCGTCAGCAACTCGAACTCGGTCGGCTCGCCGTGGCGACGAGCGACGCGATCGGCGACGGCAAGGACTGCCGAGACGTGGCGGGTGAAGTCGGCGACCGAGATCGGATGGCCGTCCACCTGGACTCGCTCGCGATACGTGACGAGGTGCGGCTTGGGCGTCTCGCCGACACGCAAACCGGCGGCGCGCAGCGCGCTGCCGGCAAGCGCCAGGACGCTGCCCTTCCCGTTCGTCCCGGCGACCAGCGCGCCCCCCAACCCCAGGTGGGGATCGCCGAGCGCGGCAAGCAGCGCGCGGGTCCGCCCCAGGCCCAGCCGGATGCCGAAACGGCCGCGCGCCGCGAGCGCGGCGAGGGCTTCGTGGTACTCGGTCGTCGGGGCCGCGGCGGTCACTCGCGCGTCAGCTCGTCCTCATAGAAGACGCACTGGTTGAAGCGCGGTGTGAGGCACACGTCGTTGACGTATCCCTGATCAAGGTGGACGCCGCCGCGCAGCTGACAGCGCGATACGTTCGTGTCCTGCCGGATCAGCGCTTTGAGCAGGTGTGGCGCCTGGATCGGGATCGCACCACGCGACCCGGTCATGTAGAAGTGCGGGCAGACGTTCCGGCGGAGGTTCGGCAACCCGAAACCTGGTCGCGGAGGCATCGGGAGTGTGGGCGCCTCGGGTCGTGTGGCGAGCGGGGATGGCGTGACTCGCGCGATCGGACCGAGTCCGAACGCCGGCCGGCCGGGTGTGGAGCGACCCGTCGATGCGGTCGGACGGCCGGTCCCCTCGGATGCCGATCGGCTGACCGGGCGACCGGTCCGTGGATCGCGGGCCTGCACGCAACCTCCCATACTGCGCGCGCGGAAACGC
Source organism: Candidatus Limnocylindrales bacterium (assembly GCA_035463515.1). Classification (GTDB taxonomy): domain Bacteria; phylum Chloroflexota; class Limnocylindria; order Limnocylindrales; family CSP1-4; genus SPCO01. The sequence continues at coordinate 2,631 of DATHTG010000309.1, read as the reverse complement.
AGGGCACGCGCGACCGCGCCAGAGTACAACGCACCGCTTTGCTCCACATCGGCGCGAGCCGAGCGTCCGAGCCGACCGGCGGAGGCGGCTGCGCAGGCTCGGCGAGGCGACTGGCGGAGCCGTGCGACAATCGCCTCCGATGGCGACTCGGCGCGGCTCGCGCCCAAACCATGTCCGACCCCGCCCCCCGTCCGGCGGGCGTCCCACCCCCGTCAAGGTCCGACCTCGAGCGCCCTCGAGCGGACGGATCGCGGTCCACGCCCCGGTCCGTCGGACGCGGGGCATCCCGCTGATCGTCCAGGTCGCGCTCGGCATCGGCGTCGTCGTGGTCGCGCTGTTCGTGCTGTATGTCGGTGCGGGCGGTGTCAGCGTCGTAGCGAGGACGGTCGGATCGACCATCACGTCGTTCGTCGAGGGCGTCACCGCGACACCGGTCCCGTCGACGACGCCACCGACCGTCGCCGAGGCACCGACCATCCAATCGCCGGCCGAGCCATACACGAACGAGAACCGGGCCGACCTGTCAGTCACCGTCCCGACGCGGCTCGCGGGCTCGCCCGACTACGTGGTCCGCGTCTACCTGGCGCTGAAGGATCAGTCGCCGACGCCGATCGACGAGCGGCCGTTGGCCGCGACACCGCAGATGATCATCCCGGTGACCCTGACGAAGGGGATCAACGACTTCAGCGTCACGCTCGTCGGGCCCGGCGGCGAATCGGAGCAGTCGCCACTCGTCCGCTACGTGCTCGACGCCGATCCGCCCGTCATCAAGCTGAGCTCGCCGAAGGATGGCGCGATGATCAACCGAAAGGCCGTCGCCCTCGAGGGGCGGACGCAGGGTCGCTCCACGTTGAACGCCAAGAACATGAAGACCGGCGAGTCGATCGGCGGCACGGCGGCGGCCGATGGCACGTTCTCGCTGAGCCTGCCGATCGCGTCGGGGACCAACGTCATCCGGTTCACTGCGACCGATCCGGCTGGCAATACGCGGACCCAGGAGCTGACGGTCCGGCGCGGCTCGGGTCAGCTGCGGGCCTCGGTGAGCATGTCGTTCTACTCCATCAGCCGGAAGGCGCTGCCGGCCGAGATCCGGCTCGTCGCGCTCGTCGATGACCCCGATGGCCGACCACTCGAGGGCGCCCGCGTGACGTTCACCCTGAGCGTGCCCGGCATCAAGACGGTCACCGGCGACGCCATAACGGACGCCAACGGGCAGGCGTCGTTCAGCACCCGCATCCCGAAGGGGGCGGACCCGGGAGGCGGCACGGCCGGGATCCTCGTCCGAACCACGGAGTTCGGCCGGACGACCGACGAGACCGTCATCACGATCCGCAAGTAGTCGGCAGCCGCGAGCGGATACCGCTCGGACGCGATATCGACAGCGCCGGCACTCGCAGCTACCATCCCGCCATGCCGATGTGGCGGTGTCCGCATTGCGGGACTCCCCAGGCCGAGACGGCGCGGTGCTGGGTGTGTCGGCGGTCCTCCACCTCGTGCGGCACGTGTCGGAACTACCGGCGGTCGGTGGCCGGTCAGCTCGGGTACTGCGGTCTCGACCGGCGCCGGCAGCCCCTCACCGGCGACGAGATCCGTGGATGCTGGGAGGCATGGCCCGCCGCCCTGCTCCCCGAGGGTTCGGCGCCGCTGACGATCGGGCCCGCCCGCCCGGCGGCGGACGTCAAGCAGCCGCTGGTCTTCGTCGAGGTGACCGCCGCCGAGCCGGCGAGCGCGGATGACGCAGAGGTGGCTCCCACGCAGGCGGGCGTCGCGCAGCTCCCCACGGCTGCGGACACGAGCTGGAGCCTCTGGGGCGACCTCGAGGGCTGACGACCTCGCCGACCCGGCCGCTCTGGTCGGGTGAGACGCCTAGGTCGGTGTCGGGGTCGGTTCGGGCGTGGGCTCCGGTGTCGGCTCGGGCGTGGGCTCCGGTGTCGGTTCGGGTGTCGGCTCGGGCGTGGGCTCCGGTGTCGGTGCGGGGGTGGGCGTCGGTGTCGGGCTCGGTGTCGGCTCGGGACCCATCGAGATCACGTAGTCGACCGCCGACCCCTTCGCCACGACGACGCCCGGTGCCGGGTTCTGCGTCACGATCAAGCCCAGCGGCACCACCGGATCGAAGGCCTCGGTCTTCAGGCCCGGGACGAGGCCCGCAGTCACGATCTCCTGGACCGCGAGGGCCTCTGTCTTGTTGCGAAGGTCCGGCATGGGCACCTGCTCGACCCCCGACGCTACCGTCACCTGCACGGTCGAACCGGGGTCGACCAGCGTCTCGGCCGGCGGATCCTGATCGATGATCGTCCCGACCGGCTGATCGGACGGCTGCTCGGTCACCTCGAGCTTGAGCCCGAGCGACTCGGCCTCCTGGGTCGCGTCGGCGAGCAGGGTCCCGACGAACGATGGGACCGCCACCTGCTGCGGGACGGGTGTCGCGCTGGTGTTCAGCAGCTGGAACACGAACCAACCGAGCGCGGCCAGCAGCAGGATCGCGGCCAGGCCGGCGACCCAGACGACGGGACTCGTGCGCTGCTCGTCGTCCTCCGGCTCCTCGACCACGGGGCGGCGGGAGCGGACCGGCGCGGCACTCGGGTATCGGCCGGGGCGAAGCGGGACGTCGTCCGGCGTCGCGTAGGCCTC
>DATHTG010000308.1:0-5129 GCA_035463515.1 Candidatus Limnocylindrales bacterium | reverse complement strand
CGCCGCAGACCGATCCACTACGGACACGGGTACAGCGGGAACGGCGTGGGGCCGTCGCTGGTCGGCGGCCGGATCCTGGCCGCAAAGGCGGTCGAGGCGGTGGACGACCCGGCCCTGGCGCTGCCGCTCGCGAACGGCCGGGCTCCCCGGACGTTCCCGCCGGAACCGGCACGGTTCGTCGGCGCGCGGCTCATCCGCGAGGCCGCCGCACGCCGGGAATCCCTCGAGGAGCGCGGCGAGGATCCGGGTCGCCTTCTGCGCGAACTGAGCCGATTGCCGCGGCGGATGGGGTACCACCTCGGCCCCGACTGAGCACCGCCGGCCAGCGGGATCCGCCCAAATCTCGTAGAATGCGGGCTTCCCGTTCACCCGCGGACCGGCGCGTCCGTCGCTGCGTAGAGGTCTCCCTTTGAACAGCCGACCCCCAGTCAAGCCCGCTGTCGCGAACGAGCCGTTCAAGCACGTGATCGACGAGTACAAGCACCAGGCGCAGACGATCACCTGCACCTGCGGCTGGCACGGCAGCTCGGCGACGATCGACCGAGGCGGCTCCGAGTGGACGGCCCATCTTCTCGAGGTTCGCGGCAAGAAGCGCTAGGCCGCAGCGGCCCCGCCGCATCTCCGCATCGACGACCCGGATCGGACGATCCGGGTCATTTCATGTCCGGTAGCCTTCGCGCGTGGAGCTGCCCGCCACGCCCCCGTTCATCCTCCGCGGCCGACTCCTGACGCCGCTCGGAGACGGAGGGACGCGTCACGAGATGGACGGTCTCGTCGTTGTCGATGCAGCGGGCGGCATCAGCTTCGCGGGCGCCGCGTCAGCGAGGCCGGAGCTCGCGGACGACGCGATCGACCTTCGGCCGTGGGTGCTGATGCCCGGCATGGTCGACCTCCATGCGCACCTCCCGCAGCTGCCGAACGCGGGCCTGGGTGCCGGGATGGCACTGCTCTCATGGCTCGAGCGGTACATCTTCCCGCTCGAGCTGGACTTCGACCGAGCCGTCGCGGAGCGGGTGGCGCCCGCGGCATGGCGCGCGTTCGCGGCGGCCGGGACGACGACCGCGCTCGTGTACGGCGCCGTCTATGAGGACAGCCTCGACGCGATGTTCGAGGCAGCTCGCGCACACGGGATCAGGGCGATCCTCGGCAAGGTCATGATGGACCGCAACACCTACGACCTGACGATCGACCCATCGACGATCCTGGAGCGGTCGCTCGCGGAGAGCGCCCGCCTGATCGAGCGCTGGCACGGCGCCGACGGAGGTCGACTCCGGTACGCGGTCACGCCGCGGTTCGCCATCTCGTGCACGGCGGATCTGCTGCGTGAATCGGCGGCTCTCGCCGCCTCGACCGGCGCGTACTGGCAGACACATGTCTCCGAGGACACCGGCGAGATCGCCGAGGTCGCCCGGCTGTTCCCGGACGCGCTCGACTACGTGGACGTGTACGACCGCGCCGGCGGCCTGGGCGAGCGGACCGTTCTCGCGCATGCGGTGCACTTGTCTGACCGTGAGCTCCGACGACTCGTGGAGACGGGGACACGCGTCGCGCACTGCCCGATCTCCAACCTGTTCCTGGCGTCCGGCGTGATGCCGCTCGGTCGGTATCTCGACGCCGGACTATCGCTCGGGCTGGGTTCCGACGTCGCAGGCGGTCCTGACCTCTCGATCTTCAGCGTGATGCGGGTCGGGTTCTACGCACAGAACGCGCGTCGTGTCGCGGGGCTCGAGACCGGGCCAGTGCTGCAGCCACTCGATTGGCTGCGGTTGGGTTCGCTCGGCGGTGCCGCCGCGCTCGGATCGGACGGTGTGACCGGGTCGTTGGAGGATGGCAAGGAGGCTGACATCATCGCGATCGACCCGTCATACCTCGCGCCCATCGAGGGTCTGCCGGCCGACGACTACGCCGACGACCTCGCGAGCCGCCTGATCTTCCGGGCGCACCCCGACATGGTCCGGGCAGCCTGGGTCCGAGGCCGTCGAGTAGAGGGGCCGGGGTCCCGGGTTTGAGCGCCCTGCCGCCATCCGCGGCGGCCTGGCTTTCGGCACACGACGTCCGGCCGCGGACGGTCGACCAGGCTCGAAGCTTCCGTGGACTGGTCTACCTGATCGACGATCTCGCGCTGCGGTGGTACGCGAGCCCGCCCGAGGAACCGGACGCGATCAGCCATGAGGTCGCCGCCCTGACCGCGGTCGACGGTGCCGGCATCCCCTCACCACGACTGGTGGCGTGGACGCAGGAGCCACCGGCACTCCTGATGACGCGACGACGAGGCCGGCACAGACTGGACGGCTCCGGCGCGACCAGCGTCCACAACACGCTCGACGCGATCCATGCAGTCCAGCCCGGCCCGCTGCGGGCGTGGGCGTATCGCGGCTATCACGAAGGCCGCGCGATGCCACGCCCGACGTGGTGGCGCGATCGGCCGACATGGGATCGGGCGTTGGCGATCTCCGTCGGGCGACGGCCACCCACGACGGATCCCGTCCTGATCCATCGCGACTTCCACCCTGGGAACCTTCTCTGGAGCGATGCTGCGATCACCGGTGTCCTCGACTGGACGGACGCGTGTCTCGGGCCAGCGAGCTTCGACCTCGCCCACTACCGGGTCAACATCGCGACGCTCGAGGGCTCCGCTGTGGCCGATCTCCATTTCCCGGGCGACCCGATGTGGGATCTCGAGGCGGCCCTCGGCTACCTCGACCCGCGCCGACTCGATGACTGGGTCGGCCCGTGGCCCTCTGTCCCGGCGAGCGTCGCGCGCGAACGTCTCGAGAAGTTCACCGCCCGAGCGGTGGCCGCGCTCCGCTAACGTCTCCGCTGATGGAGAGCGTCGAGATCTTGATCACCGGCGGGACGATCGTCGACGGGACCGGCGCGCCCCGGCGGCCCGGGACGCTCGTCGTCGAGGGCGAGCGGATGCGGGTCCTGGCGCCGGAGGCCGAGCTCCCCTCCAACGCGGGCATGACGATCGACGCGACGGATCGCGTCGTCGCCCCCGGGTTCATCGACCTTCACAGTCACGGCGGCCTTGTGATCCTCGCCGAACCGCGGCACGAGCCCAAGGTGCGCCAGGGTGTCACCACCGAGATCGTCGGCGTCGACGGCAATGGGTTCGCGCCGTTCCGCCGCAAGGAGGACCTGGAAGCCTTCGTCCACCTCGACTCGGGCCTCGATGGGTGGCCGGACATCGACTACGACTGGCGAACCGTCGCCGAGTACCTGGCGAGGTACGACGGGACGGTCAGCGTGAACGTCGGGACGCTCGTCGGGAACAGCCAGCTGCGCATCGACGCGCTCGGCTGGGACGACGTCGCGGCCGACAGGACCGCGCTCGATCGGATGGCCGGCACGCTCCGGGATGCCATGGCCGACGGGGCGGTCGGCCTCAGCTCCGGCCTCGATTACCCGCCCGGCAGCTACGCCACGACCGAGGAATTGACGGCGATCGCGAACGTCGCAGGCGAGGCCGGGGGTTTCTACCACAGCCACGTCCGCTACACGCTCGGCGACCGCTACCTCGACCCGTTCAAGGAGGCGATCGAGATCGGGCGCCGATCCGGCGCGCCGGCCCACATCACGCACTTCTATCACCGGCAGACGCACCCTGGCGGTGCGGACCGGCTCCTCGCGCTCGTCGACGACGCCCGCGACGAGGGGCTCGATGTCACGTATGACTCGTACCCGTACGAGTGGGCGAGCACTCGACTGCTGATCCAGCTGCCCCAGTGGGTGCAAGCCGGGGGCCCGAAACCGCTCAAGGAGCGCCTCGCGGACACGGCCACGCGGGAACGCCTGAAGAAGGAGATGGGCCCGGCCTATACGAGCACGGCGGGCTGGGCTGACCTGCGGCTCGGCAACTTCCGACGGCCGGACATGCTGCGGTGGGAGGCATGCACGCTCGCGGACGTCATGGCCGAAAGCGGTCGCGACGCCGTCGACACGATCTGCGACCTGCTCCTCGCGGAAGACCTCGGCGTCAACCAGGTCACGAGTGGGCCGTGGTCAGAAACGCTCCCGCTGTTCGTGCAGCACCCGGTCGGGATGGTCGGCACGGACTCCACGTTCATCGGCGAGAAGCCGAGCCCGCGCACGTACGGCTCCTACCCGCGGATCCTCGGGCAGTTCGTGCGGGACGAACAGCTGCTCAGTCTCGAAGAGGCGATCCGGAAGATGACGGGCGCAGCGGCCGAGCGACTCGGGCTCAGGAACCGCGGCATGATCCGCGACGGCAACCTGGCTGACCTCGTCATCTTCGACCCCGAGGCCATCCGCAGCAACGCGACCTACGACGAGCCTCGCCGATTCCCGTCGGGCATCGACCACGTGATCGTCAACGGGGCCTTCGTCGTGCGCGACGGCGAACACACCGGCGCGACGCCCGGTCGGGCGATCCGTCTTGGCGTCGACTGACGGGGATGACGCCGGCCAGCCGACTACAGTCCCGCAGTAGCCTCCATCGGCGCGTCACCCTGGATCAGCTCGAGGTCCGGTGTCTCGTCCCCGACGCCTCGAGCCTGCCGGCGCATCTCCTGGCGCATGCGGTCCGTCGCGACGCGGATCGCGCCGTTCAGCCCGGCATCGCCGTTCGTGCTCGCCCAGCCGATGGCGAGTCGCATCGCGATCGCACCTGACTCGAGCCACAGGTCACACGCCCGACGGATCCGTTCGACGTAATTGATCGCGGCGACCTCATCGGTCTCGGGCAGGAGCACGGCGTACCGGCCGCGGTCCAAACGAGCGACGTGGTCGGCACGCCGGGCCAGGCGCTTGATCGTGTCGCCGAGCGCGGTCTCGATCCGATCACCCGGTTCCGTCCCGAGGCGATCGACGAGCCTGGTGAGGCCGTCGAGCTCGAAGACGATCACGGTCGCGGGCCGCCCGTAGCGCTGCTCGCGAGCGTCCTCCTGGGCCATGACCTCCTCGAAGGCGGATGCATCGAGCATCCCGGTGAGCGGGTCGCGCCCCCGCGCGCTCGAGCCGGTCGGGACGGCCGTCAAGGTCCGGGCCACGTCCGTGTCGCTCGCGGCGATGTCGTCGGGCATGTCTCGCGTGGCGTCCATATCGGCCTCGTCCTCCTCATCCATGTCGGCGTCGTCCAGATCGGCTTCCGCGTCGAAGGGGTCGTC
>DATHTG010000307.1:0-2309 GCA_035463515.1 Candidatus Limnocylindrales bacterium | reverse complement strand
AGTTCCTGCTTGGTCGTGCCGGTCGCGGGCCAGATCACACGGTCGGGATGACTCACGCGTACGTCCCGCCCGGCCACCTTCCACGGACCACCATCCGCGGCGACTCGCACATTCACAGGATCTGCTCGATCAGGCAGCTCGACGGGTCGCGGTCGGGTCGCCAGCGGATGAGTCGCGCCGGGTGGCGGAATCGGTCGCCGTCGACCTGGTCGAAACCGACCTCGGCGACACGCTCCGGTCGGAGCGGTACCCAATCGTGGTCCATCTCCGGCGTCCATCGCGCCGCTGACCCGGGAAGCCGACCAAGCGGGCTGGCACCGATCGTGAACCCGCCTCGCCACGGGTGGTCCGCCAAGGGGACGGCGAGCCGCGACAGCTCGCGGGCCAGGTCTGCACGTTCGTCGCGCGCGAGTTGCGTCACGACCCCGACGTGTCGCAGTTCGCCCGTATCGGCAAACAGGCCGAGCAGCAGCGAGCTGACCGCTCCGTCCGGCTTCGGTCGGAACCCGGCGATCACGCAGTCCGCCGTGCGCAGCCGCTTGACCTTGGTCATCACCCGGCGCCCCGCTTCGTAGCGCAGGTCGTCCGGTTTGACGACCACGCCGTCGATCGCCTGGCCTCGCGCCTCGAGCCAGGTCTGGGCGACGTCGACGTCTCGTGTCGCGCGCGTCGCTGAGATGACCCCGGCGGGATCGGGCGGAAGCCCTTCCAGCGCCGCACGCCGTTCCGGGAACGGGTGCTCGCGAAGGTCGCGGACGCCATCTGCCAGGAGATCGAACGCGACGTATCGGGCCGGGGTTTCGTTCGCGAGCCGCTCGACCCTCGAGGCAGCGGGATGCAGCCGGCTCATCAGCACGCCGAAATCGCCGGGAACCGCGAGGAGGATCTCTCCGTCCATGACCCACCCGCGTTCGCTCGGACGTCCCCGCCGCTCGTCACGGATCGTTCGGATGGCACTGACGAGCTCTGGGAAGTACCGCGCCAGGGGTCGATCGTGCCGGCTCCGAAGGTCGATGTCGTGCTCTTCGACGAACGCGAGACACCGGAAGCCGTCCCATTTCGGCTCGTAGGTCACGGCTCCCTCGGGGAGCTCACGGACCAAGCGGGCCAGCATGGGCGCGATCGGTGGGCGGACGGGACCCGTCATGAGCCCGGCATACCAGCCGCGGCGCAGCCGTCGGTCCTCCGTGCCCCACCCCGCCGTAACGGCTCCGTGTCAAGGTCGGCGAACTCATCGGGCGGATAAACGGCACCGCATCCCAGGAATAGGGATTTCCGTAGATGCGGCTATCGACCCTTTAGCACGACGCTTGCCGAACGCAGTCTTGAAGGGAGACACGCACGGCATGACGACAGCGACAGTGACCAGCCCCGTCGACGCGACACCGGCCCCAGACCTCGCCGCGATCAAGACGCGCCAGCAGGCGACCTGGTCGAGCGGCGACTACCACATGATCGCGACGCAGATCCAGATCGTCTCCGAGCTCCTCATCGAGGCGCTCGACGTCCACTCGACCGAGCGCGTGCTCGATGTCGCGACGGGGAGCGGGAATGCCGCGCTCGCGGCAGCCCGACGTCGTTGCGACGTCGTCGGCGTCGACTATGTCCCGGCCCTGCTCGACCGGGGTCGGATGCGCGCGGACGCGGAAGGCCTGTCGATCGACTTCCAGGGCGGCGACGCGGAAGCGCTGCCGTTCGCGGATTCGAGCTTCGACGTGGTGAGCTCGGTGTTCGGCTCGATGTTCGCACCGGACCAGGAGAAGACCGCGTCAGAACTGGCGCGCGTCACGCGCTCGGGTGGGCGGATCGGCGTCGTGGCGCATACGCCCGACGGCTTCATCGGCAACCTGTTCAAGGTCATCGGCAAGCACGTTCCGCCGCCGGCGGGCCTGCGGTCCCCGATCCTGTGGGGCACCGAGGCGCGGCTGCGCGAGCTGTTCATCGGACAGATCGCGGAGCTCCGCGCCGAAAAGCGGTTCTACACGTTCCGCGATCGATCTCCGGAGCACTTCATCGAATACTGGCGGACGTTCTACGGGCCGACTCTGAAGGCATTCGACGCCGTCGGCGAGGCTGGCCGGGCCGCACTCGAGGCGGACATCCTCGACCTCATCGCCCGGTTCAACCGCGCGGACGACGGCACGATGGTCGTGCCGAACGAATACCTCGAGGCCGTCATCGTCAAACGTTAGGGAGGCGGCTGCAAGCCGCCTGCGACGAAGCCGGTCCTGCTCTGAGGCTCCCACCAGCCGCAGTTGGCGGTTAGGGTGAGCGGATGCGTGGGGCCGCCCCAACCGAACTTCGCGCGC
>DATHTG010000306.1:0-8003 GCA_035463515.1 Candidatus Limnocylindrales bacterium | reverse complement strand
TCTGCGACGTCCGGACCGACGACCGAGCTCGTCGGGGCCACCCTCGACGCCGACCCGGACGCAGCGATCTCACGCGCCGAGGCCGCCGGTGTGCTCGAGCGAGATGGTCCGAGCCTACGGTTCACCCATCCACTCCTCGCCGCCGCGGCATACGCCCGTGCCAGCGACGACCGCCGTCGCGAGGCCCACCGACGACTGGCCGCGGTGGTCACCGATCCCGAGGAACGGGCGCGCCACCTCGCTCGAGCGACGACATCGCCCGACGCGGCGGTCTCGACCGCGCTGGAAGAGGCGGCGTCGACGGTCGCTCGTCGGGGGGCGCCGGCGTCCGCTGCGAGCCTCGCCGACCGAGCCGCGGAGCTGACCGAGGCCGGCGATCGGGCGCCGCTCCGGCGACGGCTCGCCCTGGCCGCGGATCAGCACATCGCGGCCGGCGATGTCGTCCGCGCTCGAGCCCAGCTGGAGCGGCTGGTCGAGGCGTCCGAGGGACCCGAGGAGCGGGCAGAGGCCCTTGCCCGACTCGGGCATTTCCTCTTGGTACAAGCGGAATGGGTCGAGGCGGGGAGGCTGTACCGCGAGGCGGCCGCGATCGTCGACGACGATCCGGGGCGGCGGATCCCGATCGAGCTCGGGTTGGCCGGCGTGGCCTACGTGACCTGGCAGGATCGAGCAGCCGGCGCGGAACACGCCGCGGAGGCGCTTCGTCTCGCCGAGCAGCACGGGGATCCCGTCGTCCTGTTCCAGACCCTCGGCCACGCCGCGTCGTGGCGCGCCGCGCAGGGCGGCGACTGGCGCGAGCTCATGGACCGAGTCGACCGACTCGCTCCGACGATCGGTCACATCCCGGGTGTCGAGCATCCCGACATGCAGTTCGTGCGCATGCTTCGGGACGCGGGCGAGTTCGACGAGGCCCACCGGCGCATCGACGGTTTGATCGATTCGGCCGCCCAGCGTGGTGACTGGCACAGCCTTCCCCGGCTCCTGTCGTCGAAGGCGGGCATCGACGCGCGCACGGGCGACCTCGAGCGTTCGGAGCGGATCCTCCGGGACGCCGTCACCGGCGTCCTGCAGACGGGCGAGGGCGCCTGGATGGACAACGTCAACGTCCTGTCGCACTGGATCGCCGTCGTCCGAGGGGACGTGGATCGTGCCCGTACCATCGCGGCGAGGACGGCCCAGCGACTCGCGGCCAACCCGCTGCTCGCCCACGAGCGTTGGTCGACGGTGCTCGGGTCTGCGGAGCTGGAGTTCTCCCGCGGTGACCTGGCCGCCGCGGACGGGCTGCTCGGGCCGCTGATGGAGACGGTCGCAGAGGTCCCGCCCAAGCCGGCCTTCCTGTGCGAAGTGGCGGTCCTCGCCATCGAGACCCAGGTCGGTCTCGGCCGGATCGAGCGGGCGGACGCGGTCGCCCAGGCCTACCTCTCGCGCCTCCGCGAGAGCGGGATCCGCTGGATCCTGGCTGAAGCGGAACGCGCCGAGGCCGTGCTGCTGGCCGCCCATGGCGATGTGGACGGTGCTCGAACGCTCTCCGACGCCGCGGTCGACGCCGCCCGGTCGACGCGCATGCCGATGGTCTACGGACGTGCCCTGCTGACCGCAGGGGAGATCCGTCGCCGCGGACGCCAGAAGGCCCAAGCGCGCGAGGCGTTGACGAAGGCGATCGGGATCTTCGAGCAACTCGGGGCTCGCCTCTGGCTCGAACGCGCTCGCTCCGAGCTCGCGCGCGTGGCGGTCAAGCGGCCGGAGGGCGCCGGGCTGACTGCCACGGAACGGCAGGTCGTCGACCTTGTGGCCGCCGGGCGGTCCAACAAGGAGATCGCCGACGCCCTGTTCATGAGCGTCCACACCGTCGAGGCCCACCTCACGCGCCTCTTCCGGGCGCTCGGTGTCGGGAGCCGCACGGAACTCGCCCGCCTCGTCATCGAGGGCACGGATCCGCGACTCGCGCCGGGCGACCAAGGACCGGACGTAGGGTCGGCGCCGAACGCATAGGGATATCCGGGATTTCGGACGGGACTCCTGGGCTCGAGGATGACGGCACGGCAGACCTCCCGGTCCGTCGGACCACACAGCCATCGACACGAGAACAGGAGACCCACCGAAATGACCACCATCGCGCAGCGGCGGACGATCGTCGCTACCCCCGTCGTCGGCCTGGCCCTTGCGGCCTCGCTCCTCGGCGGGATCGCCGGCGGCGCCGTCGCGGTCGCCGTCCCGGCCGTCATCCAGGCCCGCGCCGACCAGGACGCGGCCCAGGCGGCCGAACGAGCCAAGTGGCTCCAGTACGGCCAGGAATGGGAGCGGCGCTACCGCCAGATGTACCCGATCCTCGACCAGGGTTGACGCTGGAGGCGCTGCCCTACCGGAATGGCCGCCGGGCCCAGATGATGAGCCCGGCGGCCGCACCGAGCACGATCACCAGCGCTGCGGCCAGGACCCAGCCGAACGCCGCGAACACCAGCCCCAGCACGCCACCGAGCAACAGCATCGCCTGCGCTCCCGCGATCGACCGATCCGGGAGCGTCGGTGTTTCCGGGTGCATCTGCCGGCGCTCGCGCCGATCCCAGTCGTGCCACCTCCCGATGCCGACCTTGGCCATGGCGGAGAACAGGCCCACGGTCAACGCCAGACCGAGGACGACCGGGCCGGCACTGGCCAGCGCGTCGGCCAGCCCGCCGAGCGGCAGCCAGTCGAGGACTGCGCCGACCACCGTGCCGACCACCGTGACCGGTCCCGACACGATCTCGTGGCCCGGGATCCGGTCCCACGCCGCGACGAGCAGATCGCCGGCACGGGTCAGCCGCCGGTCGCCGAGCGCCTCGAGCACGAGTAGCACGAGAATCGTCGCGATGGCGGCGATCGAACACAGCCAGCTCCACGCCGCCAGGGCGGAGACGCGCTGGCGGCGCCAGACGATCCGCCGTGTCCGATCCGTCTTGTCCCGATAGAAGCGCGACGCGGACGGATCGCCGAGTGCCGCATCGATGTGGCGGACGAGCGGGATGACGAAGCCTTCCGGGTTCGCCCAGTACGCGCCGTGATCGGTAAGCACGTTCATCTCGTTCGTGATGGGTCGCGACTCGACGAGGATCGTGCCGGGCGGCGGCGTCGGCGGCGGGTCGCCCGGTAGCGGGACGGGCGCCAGCATGAGCCACGGTCTCGGCTCGCCACGTTCGGGCATCGGACCGGCCGGCGCCGGGTCGTAGGACGACCACACATCGACCCAGCGCAGATCGGGACGGACCCGCGCGAGGTTGCCGACGAGTCGGTGACCGGGGGTGATCTCTCGGACCTCGGGATCCGCGGCAAGACGCCACGCCAGACCGAGCCCCTGGCCGAGCGTGACGAGCTTGTCGACCCGGAGGCCCTGGTAGACGGGATCGAGCAGCGTCTCGAAGCTCACGAGCGCCCCACCGGAGTGGGCGACGACGACGATCGCGTCGCAGCCGTCCTCGATGAGGTCCTTGATCGAGCGAGCAAGGCGGGCGCGGACGTTGGCGGCCTGGACGGGTTCGTCGAGAAGGACGGGGAGGTCGCCGAACCAGTCGATGAGGAAGCTGTCGATCATGCGCCGGGCCGCGAAGTCGCGGACGATCGGGATCGGCACCCTCCGCAGGAGGTCGTACCCGGCGAGCGCTGCCGCGCCGATGACGGCCACCGACCAGCCGACCGAGCGTGCACCGAACGTCCGCGACTGGGTCTTGTCGAGCCGCTCTGCGAGGCGCCAGTCGAGTGGCGGAGGCTCGCCGATGATCTCGGCCGCCTGCGCGAGCTCGACCAGTCGTCCCGATCGGTCGCGATAGCCAGCGGCGATGCCCGAGACGACGGTCGCCATCCGACGCCGGAGGTAGTCGATGGTCCGCCCGAGGTCGGGCGCCCGAAGGTCGGACGCCCACCACGCTTCGGTCAGTACCCACGTCGTCGCAGGAACGTCCGCATGCGCCGGCACGGCGATCTCGAGGTACGGCGGCGAGGCGGCGTTGAACGTGAACTCGGCACGCCAGACCGGGTCGTCGAGGCGGTCGGTATCGGGATCGGGTGTGGTCCCCTCCGCCAGATCCGCACGCCAATCGGTCAGCAGCTCGACGATCGGCCCCGACCAGTCGAGGAACGTCTCGCTCGGCGTCTGGGTGCCGATGCCGTGGACGAAGACGACGCCGGTCCGCTTCGCGATCCCGGGTGGGAGCGCACTCGTCGGTGGTGCGTACCGCTGGGAGGCGGGCTCGTCGCTCGTCGCGGCATCGGTGAAGACGGTCGGCTGGTCGTCCCCGCGCCGCTGCATGCGCTCGACTCTAGCATCGGACTCTCGCGCCGCCGACTACGATGCAGGCATGTACCTCGACGCGATGGAGTTCCTCGAAGAGGAGCGCGATGCATGGGCGCCATATGAGGCTCTCGCCGACCTCACCGACGCGCAGCTGGCGGCCGTCGTCGACGGCGCACACGGCTGGTCGGGGCGCGACCTGATGGCGCACATGCTCGCCTGGCAGGGCGTGTCGCTCGACGCGGCCAAGGAGCTGGCAGTCGGTGAGACGAGTGCCACGATCGCCCGCGTCGATGCCGACTGGGAGTCGCGTGGCGGCGACGTCGTCAACGAGGAGATCACGAAGTCGTGGGCTTCGGTCCCGATGGACGAACTCCGCGATCGGTTCCGGACCCAGCCCGGCGAGCTCCGTGGCTACCTGACCGTCGTGCCCGAGACGCGCTGGGTGAAGCACGCAGCACACCTCAAGTCGTTCCACGACGAGACCATCGCCCATTACGCCGATCACGCCGAGGATCTCGCCGCAATCCTCGCTGCGGCACGGGGATGACCCTTCGCGAGATGCTCGACTCGGCGGCAGATGAGACGCCGGGCGTCGAGGTGGGGGGGACGGAGGACGGCGTGACGATGTGGTCGAGCGGCGGACGGGTCTTCGCGACGCTGTCAGCAGACGGCGCGACGGCGTCGTTCCTCCTCGATCCGATCGTCGCCAACGCCGCGGCCCGGACGCCCGACGTCAGTCGCTCGACGCGCGGCCCGGGCTGGGTCGACCTGACGCCACGGGTCGTGGACGCCCACGTCCACGACCGTGCGAGGGCGTGGTTCCTTTCGGGGCATCGGAGGCTCACCGGCCCAGGCGCCTAGCCGCGACGGATCGCCGGGGTCGAAACGGCCCCGGTCGATGACCGGGGCCGTCATGGTGTGGGTCGGAAGGGTCAGTCGCCTGCTGCGGCGACCGCGAACTCGGACAGACCGAACTGCTGCTCGAGCTGCTCGAGCGGGCGGAAGCCGATCACCCCCTGCGGCTGCGAGCCTGGCTTGAAGAAGGCGATCGTCGGGATGCTCATGATGTTGAACGCCTGCGAGAGCCGCGGGTTGGCGTCGACATCGACCTTGACCACGTCGACCGCGCCTTCGTACTTCTCCGCAAGCTTCTCCATCTCGGGGGCGACCATCTTGCAGGGTCCGCACCACGCGGCCCAGAAGTCGACGACGACCGGTCGCTCCGCCTTGAGGACGAGCTCCTCGAAGTTCGCGTCCGTCGCGTGCTTGATGTCCACCATGGGTTCCTTGTCTCCTCTCGCGTGGGGGGCGAGTCCCCGTTGGCCGAAGCCTAGCGGGCGATGTCCTGGATGAGTCGATAGGCCTCGAGGACACGATCGTCCGTGAGGCGATAGAGGATGGTGTTGCCGTCGCGCCGGCTGGTCACGAGGCCAGCGCGGCGGAGCACAGCGAGATGCTGGCTCATGTTGGGCACCTGGCAGCCGACCCGAGTGCTGAGGTCGCTCACCGAGAGCTCGCCGATGGCGAGCGACTCGAGGACACACAGGCGTTTCGGATCTGCGAGTGCCCGGCCGACCGCGGCATACCGCTCACGATCGAACTCGGCCGAGACCGGCAGGGTGTCCAACACGTCTTCTACTTTATCAGTAGTTGCGCAAACACGCAAGTAGAGTCGTCGCAACGCATGCCCGCGCGTGACGTTCGCGGGGTGGCGCGCGGACGCAAGCCGCGCGGAGGGACTCTAGGTCCGTCCGGACGAGGAACGGGGATCACGGAGGACATCGACATGTGTCTGACCTGCGGGTGCATGGACGCGCATCGCGAGATGGGCGAGGACAACGTCACGTACGACGACATCAAGCGAGCCGCTGACGAGAACGGCCGATCGGTCGAGGAGACGCTGCAGATCTTCCAGCGCACCGCTGACAAGGATCGCCAGGAGCACAGTCAGGAATACCGGAGCGGAGCAACGACGTCTTCGTGACGTCCCGCCCGGCCTGGGCGACCGTTCAGGCGAAGAACGGCGGCGACGTCACGACGTAGCGATCGAGCCCGTCGACCGGGCCGTCGGTGAAGAACAGCATCACGAACGGGTCGACGCGCAAGCCGCGGCCGAGAAGGTGGTCGATCGCGGCGCGACCGATCATCGGCGTGTCGAAGGTGACCGACGAGTGGCCCGCCTGAGCTGCCGTCGCCTCGCCGTCGGCGAGCAGGACCGGGAGGTCGGTCGGCTCGAGGGCGGCATACGGTCCGCCCCAGCCGGGCCGCGATGGGCCGTAGCCATAGGCGACGGCTGACCCATCGCGCCGGTACAGCCAGCCGGGTCGTTGCGCCGCGAGCCAGCGGTGGTCGACATCGCGGCTGAAGTCCAGGATGCGCCGGTCTATCGCGGCCAATGCAGCCAGCGGGGGGTTCTCCGGGTCGATCGCCTCACGCGCGAGATCCGAGGCGAGCGGCTCGTCGCGAGGGGTGCCCTCCCACCCGATGATCGGCACTCGCGCATCGAGCCCGGTCCGGAGATACCGCGCGATCGCGCGGGTATCGATCGTGGCGATGATGGCGCGGTGGCGAGCGCCGTCGGCCGGGAATGCCCGTTCCAGCAGGCCGCGCCCGACCCGCGCAGATTGCGCATCCGGAAGGACGAAGAACTCCGTCAGCTCGCGGACGCCATCGCGAACGATCGACCGCGCGTATCCCACGGCCCGACCCGTCGTCTCGTCCTCCGCGACCCACCAGTGGTCTCCGGTGCTGGCGAGATGGTCGAACAGTGGTCGCCGGGTCTCGAACGCGGCCGGATCGTCGGCCGTCGAGTTGGCATTGCCGCCCGTCCGGCGACCGAGGTCATCGACGGCCGCCTCGAAGATCTCGAAACAGGTCTTCGTATCGTCGGGTGTCCCCGGTCGGTAGCGCGCCACGCGCCGAGCGTAGCCGGTCGGGCAGCCCATGCCATACTCGAACGCATGGCCGACCCGGTGACCCCGACCGCGGATGCGGCGCTCGAGGTCCCGCTGTCCGCCATCGAGGACGCCGCGGGTCGACTCGACGGCTATGTCCATCGAACGCCGATGCTCAGCTCCCGCACGGCCGCCATCTGGACGGAGCGTGCCACCGGTGCGTCACTGGCCGACGGGCTCCTGTACCTGAAGGCGGAACATCTCCAGAAGACCGGTTCGTTCAAGGCACGCGGGATGACGAATCGGATCGCGACCCTCCCCGAGGAGGCTCGGGCGCGTGGGGCGATAACGCTGTCGGCCGGGAATGCCGGTCAGGCGTACGCATGGGCCGGAGCCGCGGCTGGGGTGCCGGTGACGGTCGTGATGCCGGAAGGTGCGGTCCGGTCCAAGGTCGACGCCTGTGTTGGTTATGGCGCTCGAGTGATCCTGCACGGTGAGCACGTCGGCGACACGTTCGCCGAGATGGAGCGGATCCGCGACGTCGAGGGACTCACGTTCGTCCATCCATTCGACGATCCGGCGGTGATCGCCGGTCACGGGAGCGTCGGGCTCGAGATCATCGACGACGTGCCGGACGTCGACGTCGTCGTCGTCGGCATCGGCGGCGGAGGACTCATCAGCGGCGTCGCATCGGCGATCAAGGCGCGCCGGCCGGGTGCTCGCGTCTTCGGCGTGGAACCCGACCGATCCCACGCTGTGTCCCTCGCCCACGAGCGTGACGAGGTGGTGACGATCCAGCCACAGTCCGTCGCCGACGGCCTCAATGCGCCGTTCGCAGGGCG
>DATHTG010000305.1:0-4459 GCA_035463515.1 Candidatus Limnocylindrales bacterium | reverse complement strand
GGACGTCGAGAACCTGATCGGCCTGCTCGACCGCCTGGTCGAGAGCGATCGGACCGTCATCGTCATCGAGCACAACCTCGACGTGATCGCGCGTGCAGATTGGGTGATCGACCTCGGGCCGGGAGCCGGCCACGACGGCGGACGGGTCGTCTTCGAGGGCCCTCCGGCCGATCTCATCCGCGCTGACGGGTCATTGACCGGACAGCATCTCGGCCGGCGGCTCGGGTCGGTCGCGGTGGCCCGCTGACGAGACCAGATGCCTCCGGCGGAACGCGGCTGCAATGCGCGTCGCAAGGTCGAGATGCGACCATCCGTGTCGGAGTAGGCCCTCGGGGGACGGAATCATCCTTGGGGGGAATTCATCGGACTGAGTCCGCGGGCCTGCTCCTTTTCCATGCCCGCCGTGTTGCAAGCCTGCCTGCCTGCCGATCCCGGCCGGGCGCGACTAGTCGATCCAGACGCGGTCCTGGTTGTCGGGATCGTCGATCGGCGAGGAGATGAACCGGACCTGGGGCGCGTCCTCGAACTGACCGCCGTGCGGCGTGTTCGCGGGGATGACCCAGACGTCGCCCTTCTTGACGGGCCGCGTGACGCCGCCCACGGTCACCGAGCCGGTCCCCTCGAGGACGTAGCCGATCTCGTCGTGCGTCTCATGGACGTGCGTCCGGAACGGACCAGAGTGCCCCTGGAAGACGAACACGCTCGACTGCGACCCATGGCCGAGATAGGTCCGCTTGAACACGTCGGCGGCGGTGAGCTTGTCCGCCTCGACAGCAGCCGCGACGTCGATGACATCGACCTTCGTCAGGTGCGACAGGTCCCTGGGCTGGTCGTTCTCGCTCACGTTGCTCCTCCTACTGCCGGCCGCGTCGGGCGACCGTGGCTTCGAACAGGAAGTGGTAGACCTCGGTATGGCGCTTCGCGTCCATGACGT
This sequence comes from Candidatus Limnocylindrales bacterium, assembly GCA_035463515.1. GTDB lineage: Bacteria > Chloroflexota > Limnocylindria > Limnocylindrales > CSP1-4 > SPCO01. The sequence goes on along the minus strand of DATHTG010000305.1, from coordinate 3,525 downwards.
CGTCTCCCCAGATGTACGCGCCGTGGTCGCGGACGATCACCGCACGCGTCGTGGCGAAGCGCGGGTCGGCGAAGACCGTCTCCAGTTCGCCGACGAGCTCCGGCTCGCGGGGGGTATTGCGGACGACCGGGACGAGATGGACGTCGGTGTTGGTCACGCCGGGGATGCCCTTGAGCATCTCGAGATCCCTGATCGCGAGGTGGTCGTCCCCCGCATCCGCCGCGAGGTCGCCGGCCAGGACGGCGGTGAGGGCGTGCGAATGGACGACACTCCAGGCGCCGCGTGATCGGTGTGTCAGGCAGAAGATCGTGTTGCACTCGCTCGGCCGCAGATCGTCCCGGTCCGGCCTCCGGACGACGTGACCATCCGCGGGGTCGACCGTGAACAACTCGTCCGGCTGGACCAGCTCCTTGTGGACGCCCGTCGGCGCCAGGAGGAGCCCGCCGTCCTCGGCCGGCCCGCAGATCCCGCCGCCCGTGCCGGACACCCAGCCCCGGGCGTGGAAGTCGCGCAGCAACCCCACGAGGAGGCGACGGGTGGCCTGTTCGTCGGTCGTCGGGACCCGCACTGACATCGTGGCGAGTGTAGTCGGCACCCACCACCCGCAGGGCGCAGGTCGTTGTGGCGGCGGCTACCGCTCGAGCATCTGCTTGAGGCTTTGCAGCGCGCCCTTCCAACCCTGCTCGGACGTCTTCGCGGCCTCCGCCGACGGAAGATTGCGTTCCGTGATCGTCAGCTCGGTCGAACCGCCTCGGTCAGCGAGGTCCCACGCCACTTCCTGGTAGTGCTCGGGCGCATCCGGTAATCCCGAGACATCGCTCCAGTGGGTGTGGACGAGTCGGTGGGGTGGCTCGAACTCGACGATCTCGCCTTTGTCGACGTACGGGTTGCCCTGGTACTCGCCCCGATGCACGAGCTTGCCGCCGGGTCGCCAGTCGGCCTCGGTATCGACACCGAAGAACCACTGCTTCATCTCGGCCGGCGTCGTGATCGCGCGCCAGACCCGCTCGAGCGGCGCCTCGATCGTTGTGCTGGTCCGGATCTCCTCCATGGTCTGCATGTCGGCCTCCTCTGCTGGAGGAACACCGTCCCACGGGCGAACGGTCGGTCGCGTGACCGACGCTGGACGGCCGGGGTTACAGCCACCTTGCCATCAGCCGATGACGTTTCGCTCGACGACCGGCCGGGCCGCCGCGATCCGCTCGAACGCGAAGACCGACAGGTCGAGCGTCACGAACCGATCGTGCACGATCAACTCCGCGATCCCGCGGCCCACGGCCGGTGACTGCTGGATGCCATGCCCGCTGAACCCGTTGGCGAAGAGGAGATTCGTCACGTCGCGGTGTCGCCCGATGATCGCGTTGTGGTCGAACGTGTTCATCTCGTAGTAGCCGGCCCAGGCGTTGGTCACCCTGATCGCATCGAAGGCGGGGACCCTGTGCGCGAGGGCGGGCCAGAGCTCCGCCTCGAAGAGCGCGTGGTCGGGAGCCAGGGGCAGGCCCGCCAGGTCGTCTTCAGGTGCCGGCGCGATCCCCGTGATGAACGAGCCGCCTTCCGGGCGGAACCAGGCGCCCGACGTGTCGATGACGAGCGGGCTGCCGGCCGGCGCATCACGCTCGACATCGAAGACGAAGACCGACCGACGGCGTGCCTCGACCGGGAGATCGACACCGGCCATCGCACCGATCTCCGCCGCCCACGGCCCGGCGGCGTTGACCACCGAGGCTGGCGCAAGAGCTTCGCCACTCGCCAAACGGACCGACGTGACGGATCCACGCTCGACGTCGAGACCGACGACCTCCCCCGTCAGGAGCGTCGCGCCCAGGTCACGGGCGAGCGAGCGGAGTCCCTGGACGAGCGCGTAGCCGTCGAACCAGCCCTCGCCTGACCGACCGAGCGATGCGAGCGCGAGACCGTCCGTCGACAGCCATGGGAACCGCTCGGCCAGCTGGGCCGGCGTGAGGAGCACGACGTCGGCTCCTTCGGTCCGCTGGATCGCGTGGTTCTCCTCGAGCGCCGCCGCGGTCGCCGGAGACGACAGATAGAGGTAGCCACCCTCATGGATGCCCACGTCGAGGCGGTCGCGCATCCAGTCGAACGAGTACGCCGACATGCGGATGTTCTCCGGCGTCGAGAATTGGCGCCGCGTCCCGGCTGCGCTCAACGCGGATGAGGCGCGCTTGAACGTCGGATCGCGCTCGATGATCGTCACGCGGCCGTCGAAGGCCGGGTCCTCGAGAAGGTGGACGGCGACGGCGCCACCCATGGCGCCACCGCCGATGACGACGACGTCGCCGGCCGCGGTCACCCGCGGGTCACTCGATGTCGAAGGCCACGCAGCACAGATCGGGCTGACGGTCGAGCCGCGCCGCTGCGTGACGCTCGCCGAGCCCGTCGAGGATGCCCTCCGCGAGAGCCAGGTTCATGCCGCATACCAGGTCCCGATGCGTGTCCACGAGCGCGTCGAACGGGCAGTTGCCGAGACGCAGCCTACCGTCCACATCCACCGGTTCGTAGCCGCGTTCGTCGAGCGTGTCGACCAGCGCAGCTCGACCCTGCGCTCGGGATGGCCGCGGGCCTGCCGCCGCGCGCGCGGATCGCCCGACCTCCTCGCCCAGACGATGGGCGGCGGCGCGCAGGGCGTCGGGCGGTCGCTGCTCGGTGACGTCCTCGAGGGCGTCGGCGAGGAGGCCGGCCGCGACCTCGTAGCGACGCTCGGGGAGCGACACCTGGATGTCGCGATCCGCCCGTCGATACAGCTTGGCCGGTCGACCGGCGCCCGGACCGGTCCGACCGGTGAGGCGACGGAATTCCGTCTCGAGCAACCCCCCGCTGGCGAGTCGGTCGAGATGGAACGCCGCCAAGGCCCGGGACATCCCGGTCGCTTTGGCTGCCTCGTCCCGGCTGACCGGACGATGCTGCGCGACGACCCAGTCGTAGACGGCGCGGCGCGCCGGCTCGTCGAGCAGCGCGACGGCGGTCACGTCGTCGCGAGCAGTGGTCGTGTCCCTGGAGTCGGTCATCGAGCGGTAATACTAAAACGAACGTGTATTAGTGCAAGGCGACATGCGCGCCGCATCGTCGTCACGGCGAACTGATGGCGCCCGGCTCGAGCCTCGCCCGCAGGTGGTCGTTCCCCGAGGTGTCCCGGATCACGCAGGACCACCCGGACTTGTCTCGCCACGCCTCGGCGAGTGCCGTCGAGCCCGCCTCGACCGCACGGGCGTATTCCAGACGGACGGTCCGCGGGATGGCGCGGACGTCGGCTCCTCCTCCGAGCCCGATGATCCGCTCGTCGACCCAATCGGCGTAGACCGCGTTGTTGACGTGATCCATCGGATCGAGCTCCTGGGGACGCACCTCGATCGACGCGGTCTCCACGTCCTCCGGCGGCGCGGGGAGCGCGACACGGCCGAGCGCGAAGTCGGCCTGCGGAGCCCAGAAGTCCTTGTCGAAGTCGTCGGGCACGCGGGTCGGAGCGCCCCGGCCATCGAGGAGCACCCAGTCGACATGCGTCCATGCGAC
>DATHTG010000304.1:0-4333 GCA_035463515.1 Candidatus Limnocylindrales bacterium | reverse complement strand
CAGGCGCTCCTCGTCCGCCCTCGGTTCGAAGCTGGAAGGTCGTGGCGGGAGCCGGAATGACATCTGGCTTTTCCCGGCCGACGGATCGGCGGCGCGGGCCGACGGCGGACGCAACCTCTCCGGCCCGCACGACCTGATGATCGGGGCGGGCGTCGCGAGCGACATCGTGAAGGGCGAGCCGCCGCGGCTGATCCCGACGCCGGACGGGACGTCGATCGACTTCCTGGCGCCGATCGACGGGAGCTACGAACTGTGGCGGATCGCCGTCGCGGACGGCGACGTCGCCAGGCTGACCAACGGCCGGCACCACGTCTCGTCGTTCGACGCCGTTCCTCGCGCGCGACGGACGAGGCACGTCTACCTGCGTTCGACCCCGACCGAGCCGCCCGAGCTGTGGCTGCGCGACGTCGACACAGGTACTCGACCGCTGACGCGGTTCAACGCCGACATCCTGGATGAACTGACGCTCGTCGAGCCCGTCGAGCGTCGGTCGGACGTCGATGGGTGGTCGATCCAGGGCTGGTTCATGGCAGCGGGAGGGAACGACGGCCCACTCGTCACCCAGATCCATGGCGGACCCCACTCGCTGTACGGCTGGTCGCCGTTCTGGGAATTCCAGTTGCTTGCGGCTGCCGGCATCGGCGTCTTCTACTGCAACCCGCGCGGCTCCGAAGGGTATGGCCAGGACTTCAACGACGCCAACCATCGCGATTGGGGTCCCGGACCCATGCGCGACGTGCTCGCGGGTGTCGACGCCCTGGTCGCTGAAGGGCTCGCCGATCCGGAACGTCTCGGGCTGACCGGCGGTTCGTACGGCGGTTACCTGACGAACTGGATCGTCGCCCACGACGACCGGTTCAGGGCCGCCATGACGTGCCGATCGGTGAGTGACATGTCGATGCTGTTCCTCACCGGTGATATCAGCGGCGGAGATTGGGCGACCCTCGAGTTCGACGCCACCCCCTGGAGCGACCCGGCGTATTTCCGCGAGATCTCGCCCCTCACCTATGCCGACCGGATCCGGACGCCGTTGCTCATCCAACATTCGGAGCGCGATATCCGGACGACCGTCGGTCAGGCAGAGGCCCTGTTCACCGTGCTTCGCTCACTGAAGCGGCCGGTGCGCCTGCTGCGCGTCCCGGAGGAGACCCACGAACTGACGCGTTCCGGAACCCCGTTCCGCCGCGTCGAGAACCTGCGCATCGTGCTCGACTGGTTCGAGCACTTCCTGATCAAGGGCAAGCGCGGGATGCCGCCCCTCCCCAGGGTCCACGGCGGGCGCTAGCGGCCTCCACGGCGGGCGAGCCGATCGGGCTCAGCGGCGCGCGGCGCGACCTCGGAAGATCCAGTCGGCCACGGCGGCGGACGCGAGCAGGAGCATCCCGAGCGCCGCCAGCGTCACGGCGATGGCGTCAGGCCCATCGGCGGTCGACCCGAGGGTGTCCGTCGTCGGTGCCCCGTCCGTGCCGCGGACGACGACGGTGCCGGTCATCGTCGGGTGGATCGCGCAGATGTAGTCGAACGTGCCCGCGCGGTCCATCGTGATCGACTTCGATTCGCCGTTGCCGATGTCCCCGGTGTTCCAGGCACTCCCCGAGGTGGCCGTGTGGGTCTGGGCATCGCTGTTGGTCCACGTCACGGAATCACCGACCTTCACGGTCACCGTCCGTGGCGAGAAGCTGAACCCGGAGATCGCGACATCGCGGTCGGCCGCCTGGACCGACCCGGCACCCACGCCGATCACCAGGGCCAGCGCGCCGCCTGCCGCCACGAGTCGCCGTCGATCCATCGGATCCCTCCTCCTGCCACTCCCGTTGGCGGAACGTACGCTCGCCGCGATACTCCCGGTTTCCCGTGGGCTCGCGACGATCGTAGCGGTATCCTCTGCGTCCCATGACCGCGACCAAGCGCCCCGAGACCGTCGCCCGTGAGCGCGCGAACGAGTTGATCCGTGCGTGGGACGGGCGATCGCGGTCGATCGGCGATCCGCTCGGTAGCCTGCTGGGACGTGTCTCGACCGTCGACCAGGTCGGCGTCGAAGCGCGCGTCGATGCGCTGAAGAAGCGCTCGATCAAGAAGGCGTCGAAGCTGTGGGCGCTCGACCTCGCGATCCGGATGATGGATCTGACGACGCTCGAGGGAAAGGACACGCCGGGCAAGGTCCGGGCGTTGTGCGTCAAGGGGATGCACCCGAAGCCCGGCGACCCCTCCATCCCCTCGGTCGCGGCGATCTGCGTCTACCCGGCGATGGTCGCAGAGGCGAAGGACGCGCTGAAAGGGAGCGACGTCAAGGTCGCCAGCGTCGCCACCGGGTTCCCCAGCGGCCAGACGTTCCGTGACATCAAGCTCGCTGAGACGCGGGCGGCCGTCGAGGCCGGGGCGGATGAGGTCGATATGGTCATCGACCGGGGCGCGTTCCTGTCGGGCGACTACGCCGCCGTGTTCGAGGAGATCGTCGAGGTCAAGGAGGCGTCCGGCGACGCGCATCTGAAGGTGATCCTCGAGACCGGCGAGCTCGAGACCTACGACAACGTCCGTCGCGCCTCGATCCTCGCGATGGCCGCCGGCGCGGATTTCATCAAGACCTCGACCGGCAAGGTCACGCCGGCGGCGACCATGCCCGTGACGCTGGTGATGCTCGAGGCGATCCGGGACTTCGAACGGGCCACGGGCAGGCAAGTCGGCATGAAGCCGGCGGGCGGGATCCGGACCGCGAAGGAAGCGATCCAGTACCTCGTGATCCTGTACGAGACCTTGGGTCCGCGCTGGATGAGTCCGGACTGGTTCCGGTTCGGCGCGTCGTCGCTGCTCAACGACGTGCTGATGCAGATCGAGTTCCAGCGGACCGGCCGCTACCAAGACCCGGACGCCTTCACGATCGACTGAGCTCCTGCCAGGACTGAGCCCCGACGCGATCGTAACCTTCACGTAAACGTTAACCTTCTGCTATCATCGGCGGCGATGCCCGCTGCGCCCCCGACCGCCGACACGAGCCCGGCGCACCTCCTCAAGATCCAGGAGGTCGCTGCCGAGACCGGCCTGACGACCCGTGCCATCCGCTACTACGAGGAGCTCGGGTTGCTGGAACCGGCGGCGCGCTCTGAAGGCGCCTACCGCCTCTACGACACCTCCGACCTCGAGCGGCTCCGATACATCAAGGAGCTCCGCGACGAGGCCGGGTTCTCGCTGGCGGCCATCGGCCAGCTGCTCGAGGACGAGACGGCTCGCGAGCGCAACCGCGAGCGCTTCCGCGCATCCCACGACCCCCGGGAACGCCGCGCGATCCTCGAGGATGCGCGCGCCCGCGTGGACCGCCAGATCGAGACGCTCGAAGCCAAGGCCACTCGGCTCGGGACGATGATCGAGGCGGCACGCGATCGGCGCACCCACCTCGACCGACATCTCGCTGAACTGGACGGCGGTCCGGATCCCCATCCCGACCGAAAGCGGGCCCGATGAGCGGGGTCAGCCTCGTGGCGCCGCGCCTCCGTCGGAGCCGCGCCGGCAAGGCGTTCGGCCACCGCAACTACCGCCTGTTCTTCATCGGCCAAGCCGTGTCTCTGGTCGGCACGTGGATGCAGCAGGTCGCCCAGGGCTGGCTGGTCCTCACGCTGAGCGGCGATCCGTTCTGGCTCGGCGTCGTCGCGAGTGCCCAGTTCCTACCGGTGATGGCCTTCGGCCTGTTCGCGGGCGTGCTGGCTGACGTGCTGCCGAAGCGCCAGACACTGATCGCCGTCCAGGCTGTGATGATGGTCCTGGCGATCATCCTGACGATCCTCACTGCGACCGGCATCGTCGAGATCTGGATGATCATCGTGCTGGCGCTCCTGCTCGGCTGTGCGAACGCGGTCGACATGCCCGTCCGCCAGGCCTTCGCGATCGAGATGGTCGGGCCGCGTGACGTGGGCAATGCGGTCGCCATCAACTCGGCGATGTTCAACGGCGCCCGTGTCGTCGGTCCGGCGATGGCCGGTCTGACGATCGGTGCCTTCGGGATGGCACCCGCGTTCGCCATCAATGCGCTGAGCTTCCTCGCGGTCATCGTCGGTCTGTCGGCGATGCGGGACGACGAGCTGCATCGCCCGCGACTCGTGCCGCGTCCGCGTTCCGTGGGGGCGGTGATGGAGAACCTCCGCGAGGGCCTCGCGTTCGTCCGCCACACCCCGATCGTGCTGCTCGCCGTGACGACGGTCGGCCTTGTTGCGACCTTCGGGATGAATTTCCAGGTCGTGATCCCACCGCTCGCCCAGGACGTGCTCGGCAGCGATGCCTCGGGCTACGGCTTCCTCATGACGGCGTCTGGCATCGGCGCGCTGACGGCCGCCGTCTCGCT
>DATHTG010000303.1:0-3419 GCA_035463515.1 Candidatus Limnocylindrales bacterium | reverse complement strand
CTCCGCTCCGAGTCCGCGGCGACGCGGTCCGGGCCTCGATCTCGCGGGCGCCGAGCCCCACCATGTAGGGCACCTTCTGCTCCTGCGCCGTCCGGATCTGGTACTGCATCCGGTTCGACGAGGCATCGACCTCGACGCGATGCCCCCTCCCCCGCAGCACGCCCGCCAGCTCCTCGGCCGCCGGGATGTGCCGATCCGCGATCGGGATCACGACCGCCTGGACGGGCGCCAGCCACAACGGGAAGGCCCCAGCGAAGTGTTCGATGAGGATGCCGATGAACCGCTCGAGGGACCCGTAGATCGCCCGGTGGATCGCGATGGGGCGCTGGGGCTTGCCCTCCTCGTCGATGTAGGTCAGGTCGAACCGCTCGGGCAGCATCGTCAGGTCGATCTGGATCGTGGCCATCTGCCACTCCCGGCCGAGCGCGTCGTCGATATAGATGTCGATCTTCGGCGCGTAGAACGTGCCGTCCTTCGGCTTGAGCTCGTAGCTGATATCGGCAGCGGCGAACGCCTCGCGCGTCAGCTGCTCGGCGCGCTCCCAGAGGGCCGGGTCGCCGATGGCCTTGTCCGGCTTGGTCGCGAACGTGAAGCGCGGCGTCAGGCCGAACCAGCCGTACGACTCGCGCACCTCCCCGAGGAGCGCCACGATCTCGTCGGTCAACTGGTCGGGTCGGACGTACAGGTGCGCATCGTCCTGGATGAACTGCCGAACGCGCGTCAGCCCCGAGAGCGTCCCCGACCGCTCGTTCCGGTGGAGCCGACCGAACTCGCTGAACCGCAGCGGCAGGTCACGGTACGACCGCAGGTGCGATCGATAGATGTACGTCGATTCCGGGCAGTTCATCGGCTTGAGGCTGAACGTCTGGTTCTCGGACTCGACCAGGAACATGTTGTCCCGATACAGATCCCAGTGACCGGACTGCCGCCAGAGGCGCTCGGACACGACGATCGGCGTCGACACCTCCTGATAGCCGCGCCTCGCCTGCAGCTCGCGCATCGAGCCCTCGAGCGTGCGCCAGATCGACTGCCCCTTCGGGTGCCAGAACGCCGACCCGGGCGAGACATCGTGGAACGAGAACAGGTCGAGCTGGACGCCGAGTCGACGGTGGTCGCGCTTCTTCGCCTCCTCCCGGCGCTGCACGTAGTCGTCCAGCTCCTGCTGCGTGGTCCACGCCGTGCCGTAGACGCGCTGGAGCATCGGCCGCTTCTCGTCACCGCGCCAGTAGGCCCCGGCCGTCCCGAGGAGCTTGAACGGGCCGATCCTGCCGGTGCTCGCGACGTGCGGACCGCGACACAGGTCGATGAACGGGCCTTGCCGGTAGAACGTCGTCGGCGGCATCGCCGTCCCGTCGCGCTTCGACGTGGCCTCGAGGTCATCGATGATCTCGACCTTGAAGTCCTGACCCAGCTCGGCGAGTCGTGCCCGAGCGACGTCGGGCGTCTCCTCGCTGAGCTCGAAGGGGTGGTCGGCCGCGATCGACGCGCGCATCCGCTCCTCGATCCTGGGCAGGTCGTCGGGTGTCAGTGGGCGCGGCAGCAGGAAGTCGTAGTAGAAGCCGTCCTCGATGACCGGGCCGATGCCGAGCTTCGTCCCCGGGAACAGGTCGAGGACCGCCTCGGCAAGGACGTGTGCGGCGCTGTGCCGCATCGGCCCCAGTTCGCCCGACGCGCCGTGGTCCATCAGCTCCGTGGCGCTTCCCCGTTCCGGCGCCTCGAGCACCTCGTCTTCGACCGCGATGTCGTCCTGGTCTTCGGCCATGTCCACTCCTGAGAATCACAAGACCCCTCGTCCATGCAGGACGAGAGGTCGATCCTCCCGCGGTCCCACCCGCGTTCGCGGCGCATATCGGCTCCGCGCTCTTTGGCCGCGATAACGGGCGGTCCCGGGCCGGTTCACCGGCCGCTCACGGGTGGTGCCATCCCGGTCGATCGTCGGGCTTCCAGCCGAGGCCCGGCTCTCTCGGGATCGATGGATGGGATGGCGCGTCCCGATCGACGCTATCAGGTGATGGTGGGCGACACTGGACTCGAACCAGTGACCTCTTGCATGTCAAGCAAGTGCTCTAACCAGCTGAGCTAGCCGCCCGAGTCGCCGGTCCCCCGGCCGTCGTGACCGCCGACGGTTGGCTCACGGGTGTTCCACGTCCGTGACCATCGGAAGCCCCAGCGGTCGAGTCGCCAGCGGCCCGGGAATGCTACCAGAGGGTGTGTTCGAGCGACAACGCCGCGGTCAGTAGCCCGGAGCCGCCGCCGAGGGGGCTGCCGACGGTGCCGGCGCCGCACTTCCGCCGCCTCCGCCTGACCCACCCGAACCACCTGACGGCGAGCAGGCCGCGAGCATGGCGGCGAGCACCAGGGCCAGCGTGAGGATCGATCGACGGACCATTCGGACCTCCTTGTCCCTCCCTGCGTTCCCATTCGACGCCGCGAGCATGGCGGTTTCCCGTGAAGATGCACACGTGGAGGGCTATCAGCTGATCGATGCAGGCGCGGGACGGCGGCTGGAACGGTTCGGCCAGCACCTCGTGGATCGACCGTACCCGGCAGCGGATAGCCCGCGACGCTCGCCGGATCCCTGGGCCGAGGCGGACCTTCGCTTCGACCGAGACGGCGGCTGGCAAGGACCCGGGCTCGAAACCGCGCGTCGGGACTGGACGGTCGAGGTCGAGGGGCTGTCGCTCGAGCTCCGACCGACCGATGCCGGTCAGACGGGGATCTTCGCCGAGCACGCGTCGCTCATGCCGTGGCTGGTCGAGCAGGTCCGCGACCGAGCCGCCCCGAATGTGCTGAACCTGTTCGCGTACACCGGCCTGGTGACGCTCGGCCTCGCGCGCGCCGGAGCGGCCGTCGCCCATGTCGACGCGGCAAGGCCGTCAGTCGAATGGGCCAGACGCAACGCCGCGCTGAACGGTCTCGACGACCATCCGATCCGGTGGCTCATCGACGACGTCCCAGCCTTCGTCGCTCGTGAGGTCCGGCGCGACCGCCGGTACGACGGCGTCGTCCTCGACCCGCCGACGTACGGCCACGGGGCCTCCGGCAAGGCCTGGCGGATCGAGCGCGACCTTCCGCCGCTGCTCGATGATATCGACAGAGTCCTGGTCGACGACGGGTTCCTGCTCTTGACCGCCCATACCCAGGCCGTCGACCCGTTCGCGCTCGGTGCCTTCATCGGTCGAGAGGTCGAGGTCGGCGAGCTGTCCATCCGTGCCGCCTCCGGTGCCGTGCTGCACCTCGGCGCCTTCGCTCGACTCGCCCCCGCATCATGAGCTCGATGCCCTCCCCCACCCTGGCCAGCCCGGCGAATCCGCGGATCAGGTCGACCGCACGTCTTCGCGATCGGGGCCAGCGCGACGCGACGGGCCTGACGCTCGTCGACGGCGCGCGGGAGGTGCGACGGGCGCTGGAGTCGCAGG
>DATHTG010000302.1:0-4242 GCA_035463515.1 Candidatus Limnocylindrales bacterium | reverse complement strand
AGCCCGCCCCGGTCTGCTCGCGCAGCTCCTTGACGGCCGCGGCCGTGATCTCAGCCATCGCTGTGGTGCTCCTGTTCGTGTGTGCGGCGCGCGCCGCGTGGCGCGCGCGGGGGTTCGGGGATGCGGCCGGTCCGCGCGGGTGTGCGAGCGGACCGGCTGTCCGGGCGGCTGGCCGCCCGTGAGGATCTACTCGGCCGCGGGGGTCGCCGGGGCCGCAGGGGCCTCGTCGGCCTTCGGGGCACCGGGGAGGAGGTCGTCGTCCTCGCTCTCCGGGTCGAAGGACAGCGTGCCGCCGGCCGCGAGCTGCGCGACCAGGTCCGCGGCGGCGGCCTCGTCGAACTCGGGCTCGGCCTCGGTGGCCGCGGGCTCCTGGACCTCGGGCTCGGCGCTGCGGGCGGCGCGGAGCTGCTGGCCCTCGATTGCCGCGTCCGCGACCAGCTGGCAGAGCAGCCGGATGGAGCGGATCGCGTCGTCGTTGGCCGGGATGATGTAGTCGAGCTCGTCGGGGTCGACGTTCGTGTCGCCGGTGCCGACGACCGGGATCTCGAGCTTGTTCGCCTCGGTCACCGCGATGCGCTCACGGTGCGGATCGATGACGAAGACCGCCCCGGGCAGGCGCTTCATCTTGCGCATGCCGCCGACCGTGCCCTGCAGCTTGACCATCTCCTCGGTCAGCTTGGCGGCTTCCTTCTTGGTCATCCGCTCGAAGTCGCCAGCCTGCTGACGCGCCTCGAGCTGCTCGAGCAGGCCGATGCGCTTCTTGATGGTCGTGAAGTTCGTCAGCATGCCGCCGAGCCAGCGCTTCTGGACGTAGGGCATGTTGGCGCGGGTCGCCTCGGCGACGATCGGCTCCTGGGCCTGCTTCTTCGTCCCGACGAACAGCACCTGCTCACCGCGTGCGACCGTCTCGCGGACGGCATCGAGCGCCAGTTCCAGGCGCTGGACCGTCTGGGCCAGGTCGATGATGTGGATCCCGTTGCGCTCGGCGAAGATGTACGGGCGCATCTTGGGGTTCCAGCGGCGGGTCTGGTGACCGAAATGGACTCCGGCCTCGAGCAGCTGCCGCATGGAGACGGACGGCATGGTGGGCGACCTCCTGTCGGTTGGTTCCTCCGCGGACCCTCGCTGATCCCGGGAACCGGCTCACGTCGGCCGGCACCGCCCGGTGGGAACGATCCGCGTGTGTGCTCCGTTCGGCGTGGGCCGACGGGCGTTCGCGTGGCTGATGGCCCGGTTCTGGGCCCCGGACCGGCGCGGAGTGTAGCACAGGGCCCGTTCGCGCCCGATCAGGGTAGGTCGCCGGCCGCCAGCTGCCTCGGGCGTCACACCTGACCGCCGAACCGCTGGCGAGATCGGCTCAGACGCGAGGCGTGTCCTCGGACGGTACGGATGGCAAGGAGCGCCTGCTGTGCGAGCGGTCGTCGCCCCTTGTCACCCGTGGCGATACTCGTCCGTTCAGAACGCCGCTCGATGGTGGCGGATCGTCGGGTCCCCTCCCCGCGTGCCAGGCTCGACCACGACCAGGTCGAAGCGGAGCGGTAGACGCGGCACACGGCCGCCATCCGGAAGTACGCCTCGCTCCCGAAGGCCATACGTCGCCATCCGAACGTGCGTCCGCTTGCGATAGTCGACGGTCTCCTCGGGCAGTCCGAACCCGCGCGACGACCGCCAGCGGACCTCGACGATCACGAGTGTCTCGGGAGGACCCGGTTCGACCGCCACGACATCGAGTTCGTGGCGGCCGACACGGACGTTCCGGGCCAGGACGGTCCAACCGGCAGCCAGGAGCCGGACCAGGACCAGCGATTCGGCGGCGTCACCTGCCTGCTGAGCAGCGGTCCGAGTCGGCGAGACGGTCGAGCCTTCCATGCCGGCGATCATGGCGCCGGACCCTCTACCGCCACGTATCAGCGACGTACCGGCGACTCACCCCGGGCGACGCATGCACGGGCGACTCGCCCGACGGATCAGGCCGAGACTGGCTCCAGTGCGAGCAGGTCGTCGGCGTCGAGCGCCGCGTCGTCGGCCATCACCGGCACGAGCTCGCGCTCGAGGACCTCGTGGAGCTCCGGCGACGCGGCGGGGTCGCCGAGCAGGTCGAAGTCGAGCTGGTCCCCAGCGAGCGTCCGCTGGAGGGCAAGGAACGAGCGTCGATGGAACGGCGTGAGCCCGAGCGCGCGGATCGCATCGCGATGGTCGCGCGTGGCGTAGCCCTGGTTGTGCTCCCAGCCGTATCCCGGGTACCGAGCGGCGAGCTTGATCATCATCCGGTCGCGGACGACCTTGGCGACGATCGATGCGCAGGCGATCGAATACACCTTGGCGTCACCATCGACGACGTTCGAGTACGGCCCGACCTGCTGCTCGAAGCCGACGATGCGGTTGCCATCGACGATCACATGCTCGTGCCCACCCACACGCGCGATGGCGCGCCGCATCGCGAGATGGGTCGCGTGATAGATGTTGAGCTGGTCGATCTCGCGGACGGACGCTGCCCCGACGCCGATCGCCACCGCGCGCTTGCGGATGATCGGCGCAAGGCGCTCGCGCTGCTGCATCGACAGCGTCTTCGAATCTCGCACGCCGGGGATACGGTGGCAGCCCGGCTTCATGATCACGGCCGCGGCGACGACCGCGCCACATGTGGGGGCGACGCCGACCTCGTCGACCCCGACGACGCGGGTGAGACCCTCGTTCCAGAGACGGCGTTCGTGGCGGAGGGTCGGGACGATGACGGCCATCGGCCCTCAGGGTAACGCGGCTCGAGGACCGAGTGTGCGAGGCGCAGCCGAGCTAGTTGTTGGCGCGCCGCTCGCGGAGGGTCGCGGCCTTGCCGACCCGCTTCCGGAGGAAGTACAGCTGGGCGCGCCGGACTTCGCCGTGGCGGAGGACCTCGATCTTGTCGATGCGCGGGCTGTGGATCTTGAAGGTCCGCTCGACGCCGACGCCTGACGCGATGCGACGGACGGTGATCGAGCGCGTGATGCCGCCGCCCCGGAGGCGCATCACGATGCCCTCGAAGACCTGGATGCGCTCTCGGTTGCCCTCGACGACCTTCGCCGACACCTTGACGGTGTCACCGGTCGCGATCTCGGGCAGATCCGTACGGAGTTGATCCTGGACGACTTCGTCGAGCACGTTCACGCGGCGGTTCCTTGATCAGGTGGGCAGCGCGCAGCGCTGCAAGGTCGGGTATCGGGAAGGCCGCGTGGTGGGCGACCGACGGCGGAGTATAGCGCAACGCGATCTCCGGGCGACTCCCCGGCCCGTCAGTCGTCCGGGAGGAGATCGGGGCGGCGGGCGCGCGTCCGCTCGACTGCTCGGTCCTGCCGCCAACGGGCGACCGCGCCGTGGTCACCGGACGTCAGGATCTCCGGCACGTCCATGCCCCGGAACGACGGTGGCCGCGTGTATTGCGGATACTCGAGCAGGCCGGCGCTGAACGACTCCTCGGCGGTCGACGCGTCGTCGATCGCGCCCGGCAGCAGCCGCAGGACGGCGTCGATGACGACGAGCGCCGGGAGCTCCCCGCCGGTGAGCACGTAGTCGCCGATCGACAGCTCCAGGTCGACGAAGGCGCGGATCCGCTCGTCGACCCCCTCGTATCTGGCGCACACGAAGACGAGGTGCGTTCGACCCGCGAGGTCCATGGCTCGAGCCTGGCTGAAGACCTCGCCGCCGGGATCGAGCAGGATGACCAGCGAGTCCGGCCGTCGGACCGACTCGATCGCGGCGACGACGGGTTCGACCCGCATGACCATCCCTGCGCCGCCACCGTACGGCGTGTCATCGACCGATCGATGCCGGCCAAGGCCGAACTCGCGAAGGTCCCGGACGCGGATCGTCGCGATGCCGCGCTCCTGGATCCGCCCGGTGATGCTCTCTGAGAGCGGACCAGACACCATCGCCGGAAAGAGCGTCAGAACGTCGATCTCGAGCGTCACGACGGCGGTCCTTCCGCGGTGGCGCGTGGCCGTCGCGAACGCCGCCGAGGCGCCCTTGGACGTTCGCCTTCGGGCAGACGCGCTTTCGGGGGTTGCAGATCGAGCGCCTCGGGATCGACCACGATCTCCCCGCGCCGGGGTGCGAAGACGCGGATGAACGGCCGCACGGCCGGGAGGTCGAACGTGCCATACCGCTCGCCCCGCACGATGTAGACCTCGTTCTCGCCGACCCGGTACACGTCCTGGACCGTGCCGAGGTCCAGGCCCTCGAGGTCTCGAACCGTCGCGCCGACCACCT
>DATHTG010000301.1:0-4973 GCA_035463515.1 Candidatus Limnocylindrales bacterium | reverse complement strand
GCGGCGGCGGCGAGCTGGTGGCCCACTCGAGCGTGTTGGCCTCCCACGGGTCGTCACCCGCGATCCGGCCGTGGCGAAGCGAGATGAAGACGTTCCACAGGAACGGCAGGACGCTCGCCGCGATCAGGAAGCCGCCGATCGTGGCCGCGAGGTTCAGCTCGTTCCAGCCGGCGTCCGAGGCGTAGTCGGCGATCCGCCGCGGCATCCCGGCAAGCCCCAACTGGTGCATCGGGAAGAACGTCAGGTTGAAGCCGATGAACATCAGCACCCATTGGACCTTGCCGAGGCCCTCGTCGAGCATCCGGCCGGTCATCTTCGGGAACCAGTAGTAGAGCCCGGCGAACACGCCGAAGACCGAGCCGCCGAACAGCACGTAGTGAATGTGGGCCACGACCCAGTACGTGTCGTGGATCGCGAAGTCGACCGGCACCGACGCCGAAAACGCGCCGTTGATGCCGCCGATCAGGAACATCGACAGGAACCCGACCGCGAACAGCAGCGGCGTCGACAGGCGCACCTTGCCGCGCCACATGGTGAAGATCCAGTTGAACATCTTCACGCCCGTCGGGACCGCGATGAGGAACGTCATCAGGCTGAAGAACGGCAGGTAGACCGCCCCGGTCGTGAACATGTGGTGGGCCCAGACCGAGAAGCCGAGCGCGCCGATGCCCGCGGTCGCGAACACGAACGCCTTGTACCCGAACAACGGCTTGCGGCTGAAGACCGGCAAGACCTCGCTGATGATGCCCATCGCCGGCAGCACCATGATGTAGACCGCCGGATGCGAGTAGAACCAGAAGACGTTCTGGTAGAGGATCGCGTCGCCGCCGACGCGCGGATCGAAGAAGCTGCCGCCCAGGTTCCGGTCGATGAACAGCATGATCAGGGCGCTGGTGAGGACCGGCGTCGCGAGCAGGCCCAGTACGGACGTGACCAGCACGGTCCAGACCATGATCGGCATCCGGAACAGCGTCATGCCCGGCGCGCGCATCTTGAAGATCGTCACGAGGAAGTTGACCGCCCCGAGGATCGAGCTCGTGCCGACCAGGACGATGGCGACGAGCCACAGGTCCTCGCCGGGTCCGACCATGCCGAGCGGCCGGTCCTCCGTGAGCGGCGGGTAGTTCGTCCAGCCCGCGGCTGCGGGTTGCCCGACGACGAAGCTCAGCAGCAGGAAGATGCCGGCCATCGGCAGCATCCAGAGCGAGAGGGCGTTGATCCGCGGGAACGCGACATCGGGTGCGCCGATGTGGAGCGGGACGATGAAGTTCCCGAAGCCCGCGAGGATCGGGATGATGAACAGGAAGATCATGAACGTGGCGTGCATCGTGAACAGCTCGTTGTAGACCTGGTCCTCGACGAACTGGAGACCAGGCTGCGCGAGCTCGGTGCGCACGCCTATGGCGAGCAGGCCGCCGATGAAGAAGAAGATGAACGAGTTGATCAGGTACATCACGCCGATCTTCTTGTGATCGGTCGTCGTGACCCACTCGTACAGCGTGCTTCGATAGGTTCGGGCGGCCGGGTGGAGCGCGGTTGTCGCCACGGAGGACTCCTACTGGACCGTGAGAGTGCCGGCCATGTTGGGATGGACCGAGCAGATGAAGCCATAGGTGCCGGCAGCGAGCGGCGGCACGTCATACGTCTTCTTGGCGGGACCCGGGAAGACCTCGCCTCGGAAGACCTCGGGCCCCTGCGGGGACCCCTCATGGATCGCAACGTTGTGCGGGATCGACGGGTCCTGGTTGTCGAAGTCGATCTTGAACGGGGTATCGGCGGGGGCGCTCAGTTCCGCCTTGTCGAACGCCACGTTCAGCGCCACCAGGGCGAGGGGCGCGGCGCCCGGTTCGCCAGGAGGTGCTGACCCACCGGACGGGGCGGGCGGCGGTGACGGCGACGCGGCCGCCTCGGCGATCTTCTGCTCGAGCCACGCGTCGAACTGAGCGCCGTCCATCGCGTGAACGTCGAAATGCATCTGGTTGTGGCCGGCTCCGCACAGCTCCGCGCATTGGCCGTGGAACGTGCCGCCGGCGTCCTCTGGGTGGATGGTGAACTCGAAGCTGTTCTCGCGCCCGGGGACCACGTCCCGCTTGAACAGGAATTGCGGTACGTAGAAGGCGTGGATGACGTCCGGGCTGCGCAGATACAGATGGATGGTCCGACCGACCGGCAGCGACAGGCCACCGTCCGGACCCTCCGGCGTGGTGATCGACAGGAGCGGCTTGGCGTCCTTGTTCGTCACCGGGTCGTAGTCGTCGGGAAGGTAGTCGAAGGACCACAAGAACTGGGCGGCAACCGCCCGGACCTTCATCTCCGGCTGCGGGGAAACGGCCTCGACGGTGTTCAACGTCGCCCAGGAGGCGACGAACAGGATCGCCACGATGAGTGTCGGAACGACCGTCCAGACGACTTCAGCGACCGCGTTGCCGTGGGTCTGCGGCGGCAGTTCGTCGTCGCCCGGCCGACGCCGGTACCGGATCACCGTCCAGACGATCAGCCCCTCGACCACGAAGAAGATGACGGCCGCGATGCCGAAGACGAGGTCGTAGAGCTTGCGGATCTCCGCGCCACGGTCGGTGATGGCCTGGGGTGGGAAGAAGCTCTCCAGGACGCCCCGTCCCGTCTGGACCGGGTTGGCCCCGCTCAGCACGACGACGACCGCGATGAAGGCGAGGACGACAGCACCGACCAGGAGGGCGCGGATGGGGGCGGATGAGCGGCCGGTCCTGGGGGAACTCGCCATGCAGGTCCTCGGTGCGAGGTCGAGACGAAAACGTCCGGACCCACTTCGGGTCGGACGGTCGTCATGATAGCGCGGAGCATCGGCGTATCGCGCGGCGCGAGGATCGGCTGAGCGCGCCGACGAAGCGGGCGTGGGACGATGCCGCCGATGCGCATCAGCAGCCGGTCGCGACGGTCGGTCCCGTGGGTCATCGCGGTCGTCCTCGGTCTCGCGACGGCCTCACCTGTCGGCGCCCATGGTCCGGCGCCGGCCGAGCCGCCGTCGGTCGCCTCGCTGCTGTCCAGCTGGACGTTCGAACCGCTGCCGACGCTCGGGATCCTGGCGGCACTCGTCTGGTGGTCGTGGGCGGTCCGGCGCGTCGACGCGCTCCATCCGACGAAGCCCGTGCCGCGTATCCGGACCGCCGCATTCGTGGCTGGCATGGCGGCGATCGCGCTCGCCCTTCTGTCCGGCATCGATCGCTACGACACGACGCTCTTCTCGATCCACATGACGCAGCACGTGCTGCTGACGCTGGTCGCGGCGCCGCTGATCGCCGTCTCCGGCCCGGTCACGCTGCTGCTCCGGGTCGCCGCGCCGGAGACGCGCAGGCGCGTGATCCTGCCGCTGCTGCATGCCCGGGTGACGCGCGTGTTCGCGTTCCCGGTCGTTGCGTGGATCCTGTTCGCGGGCGTGATGTGGGTGAGTCACTTCTCGGCGATCTTCGACGCCGCACTCGAGGACCCGCTGATCCACGACCTCGAGCACGCCCTCTACCTGGGTTCTGCGTTGCTCTTCTGGTGGCCGGCCGCGGCCGTCGACCCGGCGCCCTGGCGGATGACCCACCCGGTCCGGCTGCTCTACGTCTTCCTGCAGATGACGCAGAACACCTTCCTGTCCGTGGTCATCCTCAACACCCAGACCGTCCTGTATCCCCATTACGCGACCGTCCAGCGTGCGTGGGGTCCCTCGCCGATCGAGGACCAGGGGATGGCCGCGGCCCTGATGTGGGTCGCCGGCGACCTGCTGTTCCTGGCGGCGATCTTCGCGATCCTGACGGGTTGGTCCCGGGCGGAGGACCGGGGATCCCCGCGTGACGACCGGCGCGCGGCGGCGGAGCTGGCAGCGATCCGCGACCGCGAGCGGCGACTCGCCGAGCGGCTCGCGCACGACGCCGGCGACTCCGCGGCCGATCCTCAGCCGGGGAGTGGCGCCTCCAGGTAGCGTCGGTACGCATCCGGGTCGACGTTCCCACCGCTTGCGACCGCCACGGTATCCGCGTCGCCGGGTGGCTCGAGCTCGCCCCGACAGAACACGGCCGCGGCGATCGCCAGCGCCCCCGACGGCTCGACGACCAGCCGCGCGCGCTCCGCGGCAAGCCGCACCGCCGCGGCGATCTCCGCTTCGCTGACCGTCACGATCCCGTCGAGGTACGCGGCCAGATGAGCGAACGTCCGGCGACCCAGCGCCTGGGTCCGCGTCCCGTCGGCGATCGTGCGCGAGACATCCGCCGCCTCCCAGCGGACGATCTCGCCGCGAGCGAGCGAATCGCGGGCATCAGCCGCGAGCTCGGGCTCCACGCCGACGACCCGCACGTCGGTCCGAAGGGCCTTGACGGCCGTCGCGATGCCGCTCGCGAGCCCGCCGCCACCGACGGGCACGAGGACGAGTCCGGTCGTCGGCAGGTCGTCGAGGATCTCCAGCCCGGCCGTGCCCTGGCCGGCGATGATCCGGTCGTCGTCGAACGGCGGGATGATCGCCAGTCCCCGTTCCGCAGCGATCGCTTCGGCGCGTGCCTGGCGCTCGTCCGATGCAGGGCCGACGACGACGATCTCGGCGCCATCGGCGGCGACGCGGGCGCGTTTGATGGCCGGAGCGTCGTCGGGCATGACGATCACGGCCGTCGTGCCGAGCAGGCGCGCGGCACGCGCGACGCCCTGGGCGTGGTTACCCGACGAGTACGTGATCACGCCGCGGGCTCGCTCATCCTCCGGGAGCGAGGCGATGGCGTTGTACGCGCCCCGCAGCTTGAACGCACCGATCGACTGCAGGTTCTCCGCCTTCACGAAGAGGCGGTCGGGCGGGGCCGCGAACGGGACGAGCGGCGTCCGGACGGTGATCCCCCGAAGACGCTCGGCCGCGGCACGGACTGCCTCGAGCCCGACCAGGTCCACTGGGGCTGTCGCCGTCACCGACGGCCCTTGTCGATCGCGCTCTGGCAGCCGATGCAATGCGCTGCCCACGGCAGCGC
>DATHTG010000300.1:0-4708 GCA_035463515.1 Candidatus Limnocylindrales bacterium | reverse complement strand
GTCGGTCTCGCTCACCGCGGCAGTGTACGCCGCGTAGGTGGGCACAACGGTCAGGGTCGACACGGCCCAGGATTGAACCGTCGCCGCTTGCGCTCCGCCGTAGGTTGTAGGCGACCAGATCGGTCGCCTCGGGGAAGGAGCGAGGCGTGCAGACGGAGCTCGTCGACCGAGCGCGACGCGGAGACCGGGAGGCCTTCGGCGTGCTGGCCGGCGGTGCCGTCGATCGGTTGTACGCGATCGCCCGCCTCATCCTGCGCGACACCGAACTCGCGGAGGATGCCACCCAGGATGCCCTGGTTCGGGCATGGCGCGACCTGCCGACGCTGCGCGACGCCGAGCGGTTCGATGCCTGGCTCTACAGGCTCATCGTTCGTTCCTGCACCGACATCGGGCGTCGTCGCCGGCGCTGGCGCGCAGAAGTCAGGATCGTGGTCCGGGAGCCGGCCGAGTCCGATCGCGCATCGGAGCTCGCCGACCGTGACCAGCTCGAGCGAGGCCTCCGTCGCCTGACTGACGCGCAGCAGGCAATCCTCGTCCTGCACTTCTACGTCGGCTTGTCTCCAGGCGAGGCCGCCGACGCCCTCCACATCCCCGTCGGGACGGCGAAGTCCCGGCTGCACTACGCCATCGATGCGCTTCGGGTCGCGATCGCGGCCGACGAGCGCACACCGGTCGGCACGAAGCGGGAGGGCCGGATGGCATGAACGCCAACGACAGCCTGGAACGCGGGATCGCCGACGTCTACGAGCGCGAGGCACCGCAGCGAGCCCCGGACTGGGTGCTTGCGTCGGTCCTCGACACCGTCGACAAGACACCACAGCGGCGCGTGCTCATCCCCGCGCCGTGGAGGATCCACCCCATGAACAGCTTCGCCAAGCTGGCGATCGCGGCCGTGGTCGTGATCGCCATCGGCGCCCTCGGGCTGAGCGTGCTCGGCCCTCGGAGCCCGTCCGGCGTCGGCGGTCAGCCGAGCGCCAGCGCGAGCCTCAGGCCGTCACCAAGTGTCAGCCCGGATCCGTCTGCTCCACCCGCGTTGTCGTCGACCTTCACTTCGACGCGGCCCGCGTACGCGATCAGCTATCCGACCGGCTGGAAGTTCCTTCCAGCGTCGCAACCGTGGAAGAGCGAGCTGTACTTCCAGTCGCCCGAGGGCGACTCGATCTATGACGGCCAGCTTCTCGACCACCTCTTCCTGGGGATCGCCTCGCAGCCCCTCGGCGGGATCGCCGGGGACGCTTGGGTGACCGGCATCCTCGGTGGTCCGGAGGGATGCGGCGAGGGCGGTTCCCAACCCATCACGATCGACGGGGCGAGCGGCCGCATCTGCGGGGGTCTCGCGGCCTTGTCGGCGGCGGATCGTGGGTACACCGTGCGCCTCTACACCTCGGGCGATGAACCGTGGCTCGAGCGGTACTACGACTCGGCCTGGTTCCAGCAGGTCCTCGAGACGATGCAGTTGCGTCCCGAGGATGCGATCGACACGCCAGCGTCGCCGTCGGCATCGCCGTCGAGTTGATCGAAACGGTGGTGGCCGGCGTCAGCGCCGGCCACCACCATCGTCAGCTTGAGCGGGGGCGTTCCCCGCGGGCGGTTCGGACCGTCAGCCGCCGTGCTGCTCCTTCTCCATCCGGGTGCCACAGCAGCACGTGAACGGCTGCATGTTCGGCATCTTCGCCGGGTCACCGTGGTGGATGAGGCGGATCTCGCAGCCGCAGTTCGGACAAACGAAGTCGTCACCGTCCTGCATATGGATCTGACCGCCCTGCATGTCGGATTGGGTCGCGTGTGTGGTTTCCATGCCCTCGACCGTATCCCATGCGGCAGCGCCGACGTCCGGCAACGCACCGGACGGCCGATGTCAGGTGCGTTGCATCATCCGATGATCACGCGACGGGCGGCGACCCTCGCCGCCACCCTATCCTTGCCCGATGGACGAGCAGACGGTTCGTGAACACGCCCTCCAGATGTGCGTTGCGATCGTCGCCGGCGACGTCGATACAGCGGTCGGCGACGCCAGTCCGGAACTCCGGCGCAACCTCGGTGAGGTGATCGGGTTGTTCCCGCTCCCGGCGACCGAGGCAGCGATCGAGTCGATCAGCCAGGGCGGCTCGAGTTTCGTCGTCGTGCTCCGGATGGTCGGCGAGACCGAGGAGGTCCAGGTCCAGACCCGCTGGAAGGACCGCGACGGATCACCGACCCTCGTCGAGGCGAGTCACCTGAGCCGCACGGAGCGCGTGGTCGAGGCGGACCAGGAGACCGAAGGGGATGCTGAACCCGCCTGACGAATGGATCGCGCGCCGCGAGCCGTCAGCGAGCCAGGCGCTGCCAGGACTCGGCGTCTGCGGCCAACCACGAGGGCTGTTCATTCGTCCCGCCGGTCGGGTCGAGCAGCACGCCGCGGAGCCCATCGCCTGCCGGGACCCGCACCATGATCGACCCGTCGTCGGGTGCCCAGTGTGCAGCCGCCGCGTGCATGCCGATATACGTCTGGCCGGGCTCGCCGATCGCGATGCACGGCCCGCCGTGGACGCTCGCGACGCACGGCCTCCCGGCCGGATCGATCGCCAAGAGCCGCGTGCCGTCGTTCGAGACGTGCGCGAAGGCGGCGTCTATCTCGACCTCGACGCCGGTATCGACCTCGAGGACGTGGACGCTCACCGTCTCCGCGTCCTCGTCGATGCGGGTATAGACGACGCGTCGGCCGTCAGCCGTCCACCCATTCGGCCGCAACGTGACACCGCTCGGTGCGGCGAGGATCAGACTGGCACTGGCCGGCTCGTCGACAGCTGCGACGACGAGTCCGATACCCTCCGAGGTCCGTCCCTGGAAGAGAAGTTCTCGCGCGACGCCGGGGCGCCAGTAGAAGTCGAGCCCGTCATATCCGACGTTGACCCACTTGACGGTCCCGTCCACGGCATCGACAAGCTGGATATTCTCGTATGCGCCGACCGCGATGGATCGTCCATCGGGCGCCCACGCGACGGCGTCGGGGTCGATCCCGGGGATGGGCCTCGACTTGGCGATGACACTCCCTTCCCGGTCGACGACAACGACCACGTCGATGGCCGCAGAGTCAACGACCGTCGTGACCGAGTTATCCCGCAAGAACGCCAGACGCGTCCCATCGAGCGACCAGCGCGGTTCATGGTCGTTCTCGTTCCCGGACGTGATCCACGTCCGCGCACCCGTCGCCGGGTCGACGGTCAGGATGTCGCCGTTTTGCGTGTACGCAACGACGCCGTTCGCCGCAAGCCCGAACGGCGGCGGCAGCCGTGGCTGGCTACCGGCGAATACCGCGGCAGCGATGAGGAGGATCACCAGGGCGGCAAGGAGACCGATCGGCCGCCAAGGGAACGGCGCGACGTTCCGTCGCCCGAACGCGACGACGGTCATGGGGAACCACCTTTCGGGGAATGCCCAGCGTGGCCGCTGACGCACGGTCGCGGTCAGCTGGACGATGTCGCTCGTGTAGAAGGGTTTCCGCGGAGCGGCCATTTCGACGAACCAGGCCGTCAGCTCTCGCTCGAGCGCGTCGTACCGGTTCATGCGACCACCTTGTGGCGGACCAGGCCGGCGCCTCGCTCGTTCGCCGCGACCGCGACTCGCAAGTCGGAGAGCGCTCGATGGAGGCGAGATTGCGCGGTGCCCATCGGGATGTCGAGCGTTTCGGCCACTGCCGAGGCCGGCATCCCGAGGTAGTAATGCAGGACGAGGACCGCGCGTTGTTCCGGCTTGAGCCGCCGGAACCCGCGCTCGAGGACGTCGCGGTCGGCGATGTGGCTGGTCTCGTCGCCGACAGCCGGCGGTGAGATCGGCTCGAGCTCGACCTCGACCGGCCGCCGCCGACGTCGGCGCACGACGTCGAGGGAGGCGTTGACGGTCAATCGATGGAGCCAGGCGTCGAACCGCTCGGGGTCGCGCAGACCCGGAAGGTCACGCCAGGCTCGGATGTACGCATCCTGGACCGCGTCTCGCGCGAGCTCGGGGTCCCGGAGGATCAGCCGAGCGACCGCTTCCAGGCGCGCGATGGACACGTCGACGAGCTGCGCGAAGGCGTCATGATCGCCCCGCCCTGCTCGCTCGACGAGTTCCCGCTGGTCCACGGCCACCCTCGGTGACACGGTCGGTTGTCGACCGCATTCAACGGTATAGGCGTCGCGTCGCGGAGAACTGGTCCAGCGGCTCTTCGACGACCCTGGCATCCGACAAAGATCGATGGACGAGCGGTCGCGCGCGCGCGAACCTGTCGATCACAAACCAGTACGAAGGACACTCGGATGGCCAGCGAGTTCACGATCACCGAAGGCACCCTGCCCGGCGGTCTCCCCTATTTCCGATTCGGGACCGGACCTCGGCTCGTCGTCCTGCGCGGATTCACGACGACGCACGACGTCGGGATGATCGGCCGCGACCTGGAGCGCGATCGAGCCACCCGACGAGATGCCGAGGAGGTCGATCGGCTCGCCGAACGCCTCGCGGATCGCGGCCGCATGCTGCCTCGCGATGTCTGCCATCGTCGTGCCCGGCGAAAGTCCAGGTGCTCTGTTGACCGCAAACACATCGAATCGGCGGGCGAGCGGGGCGAGCAGCTTCACCTCGAAGGTGCGCTGCAGCCCCTTCGGGTTGTCGTGCGTCGTCGTGAATCCGCGCAGGACGACGAGCCGAGGTCCGGTCCCGAATCGGAAATAGGGGAGACCGCCGGGCAGGG
>DATHTG010000299.1:0-3398 GCA_035463515.1 Candidatus Limnocylindrales bacterium | reverse complement strand
GTGAGCCCGACCTCGATCGCGGTCGCCGCGACCGTCGGTGTCGGCGCAACGATCCTCTCGGCATGGATCCCGGCCCGCCGCGCGGCGGCGACACCACCGATCGAGGCGCTGCGCGAGAGCGCGGCGGAACCCCGGGTCGTGAGCCCGGCGCGGACTGCGAGCGGGCTCGTGCTCGCCGCGGCGGCGATCGCTGGAGGAGCTGTGGCTGTGGTGCGCCCGAGCCCGACGTGGCTCATGCTTGCCGCTGCCATCGTCCCGGCGCTCGTGCTGTGCGGCCCGGCGATAGTGACCGCCGCAGCGCGTTGTAGCGCTCCGGTGGCCCGCCGCGCCGCCGGTGTGCTTGGCTCGATCGCAGCGGGCAACCTGGCTGCGAGCCCCCGTCGATCGGCGTCGACGGCGCTCGCGCTCATGCTCGGCACCGCGATGGTGACGATGTTCGCGATCTTCGCGAGCTCACTGACGAGCGCGGTCGGGACGGACGTTCGTGAGGGACTGCAGGCGGACCTGGTGGTCACGTCGGCGACCCCCGACTTCTCGACGATCGACCCCACCCTGGCCGGCCGGATCGCAGCGCTGCCCGACGTCGACGCAGTCGCTACGCTGTCGATCGCCGAAGGAATCGTGGCAGGGAAAGCCGAGGCAATC
This sequence comes from Candidatus Limnocylindrales bacterium, assembly GCA_035463515.1. Classification (GTDB taxonomy): domain Bacteria; phylum Chloroflexota; class Limnocylindria; order Limnocylindrales; family CSP1-4; genus SPCO01. Next base: position 2,753 of record DATHTG010000299.1, on the reverse strand, counting down.
GGCGGCATCGACCAGACGGCACTGCCCACCATGTTCGACCTCGACCCGATTGCCGGCGACCTCACCGACCTGAGCGCGGGAGGCGTGGCCGTGGTGGGCGACGACCCGACGCTGCTCGGCGGCACCCTGGCGATCGAGTTCGAACGCGCGACACTCGAGGCGCCGATCGTTGCCGTGGTCGCGAGGAGCACCGGCGGTTTCGAAGCCCCTGCCTACTTCGTCGACGGTGCGACACTCGACGCCTCGGTCGGTCGTCTGCTCGACGCGCTGGTGTTCGTCGACCTCGCCGACGGAGTAGTCGCGGACGCCGAGGAAGACGTGAGGGCGCTGGTCCGAGCCACGCCAGGGTCGTTCCTCGAGACCCGGGCAGAACACGTCGCCAACAGCGGGAGCGAGATCGCCGCGTTCCGGAACTTCATCGACGGGATGCTCGTCCTCGCAAGCTTCATCGCGCTCCTCGGAGTCGCCAACACCACGGCGCTCGCGATCAATGAACGCTCTGGAGAGATCGGGCTGCTGCGAGCGGTCGGCGCGACTCGCCGAGAGCTGCGTCGCATCGTGCGGCTCGAGGTGGCACTCCTGTCGTTCGTGGCAGCATCGACCGGTATCGCCGTCGCCGTCGGCTTCGGCTGGGCGCTGATCGACGTCACCGGTGGCGCGGAGATCCCATCCGTCGTCGTACCGTGGTCCCGCCTCGCAGTGACCCTCGTCGTTGCGGTAGCAGCCGGCGTCGCCGCTGCAGCGTGGCCCGCGTTCCGGGTCTCCCGGGTGCCCGTGCTCGAGCTGGTGGGCCGGGACCGCTGATGCGCAGGTCTCTGACGCACACGGATCACCCCACCGGTCGCGCCGATCTCGCTGCGCTCGTCGCCGCGTCGGCGGTGTCGATCGGCATGTTGGTCACCGATCCGGACGTCGTGGCCGGACGGCAGCTCCCAGGCATCGCGATCGCGGCCGTCGCCGCAGTGCTGCTCGTCGTCGTCGCCGGTCGGTTCGGTCGGGCCACCGTCGTGGCGATCGGTTTGCTGGACGTCGTCACCATCGCATGGACCTCCAGCCCGGGCGCGCTGCGGCCGCTGCTCGCCGTGGCGCTGTTCCGTCTCGTCCGCCGGAGCGACGATCGCTCTGTGATCTGGTTCGGATCGCTCGTCGCGATCGTCGTCGCCGGCTTCGGGGCGCAGGTCGGTGCTGAGCCGTTGTGGTTCGAATGGGCCACCGACGCAGCCGTTCTCCTGTTACCGATCGCCGCCGCCGACGCCCGTCGCTCCAACCTGCGGCGTCGAGCCGACGCAGTGGAACGCCAGGTCGCCGAGCGGCTCCAGGCGGAACGCCTTCGCATCGCGTACGACCTGCACGACATCGTCGCCCATTCGCTGTCGGCGATCACCGTCCAGTCCGGCATCGCCGCCCACATGTTCGAGCGCGATCCCGCCGCTGCTCACTCTGCGCTCGTCGAGATCAACGACGCAGGCAGACGATCGCTCGACGAGCTGAGATCCCTCCTCGGGCTCCTCCGGTCCGACGAGTCGGTCCCGCTTCGCCCGGTACCGGCGGCCACCACCACCCTCAGCGACGTCGTCGTGGCTGCCGCCGGGCACTCGAGGGGGGTCGAGGTGGTCGAAGACGGCCACTATCCTGCGGGCGTGGCGGATATCACCGTGGTGACGGCGCACCGCATCGTGCAGGAGTGCCTGGTCAACGTCGCCCGCCACGCCGGCGACGTCCCCGCGACCGTAAGGCTCCGGCACGCGGACGGCGGCGTGCACGTCACCGTGTCGAACGACGCCCCGGCCACCGCACGCGTTGCGGCGCCGGGCACCGGCATCGGTCTGGTTGCGATCCGCGAGCGAGCGGAGCTCCTCGGTGGCAACCTCCACGCCGGACCCACCAACGGCGGCGGGTTCACGGTGCGCGCGTTCGTGCCCTACCAACTGCCCGGCGGGCGGGAGGCATGACCGCTCGGCTCAACGCGCCTGCCGTGGCGAGGCGCGACATCCGCGTGCTGCTCGTCGACGACCAGGAGCTGGTGCGGCGCGGGTTCGCGGCACTGCTCGCCGACGAACCCGGCATCGAGGTCGTCGGTGAGGCCGGCGACGGCGCGCAGGCGGTCGCCGAGACCTGGCGGACACGCCCCGACGTGGTGCTGATGGACATCCGCATGCCTCGCATGGACGGGCTCGCGGCGACGCGGGCGATCTGCGGCGACGAGCGCCTCAGCGCCACCAAGGTGCTCGTGCTCACCACCTTCGCGCTCGAGGAGTACGTCTACGAGGCGCTCAGAGTCGGCGCCTCCGGTTTCCTGCTCAAGGACACCCCGCCGCGACTCCTGCTCGAGGCGATCGCCGCCGCCGTCGACGGTGACATCCTCATCTCACCGGCGATGACCAAGCGGTTGGTCGCCGACCTCGTTCGCCGACCGATCAGCCGTCCGGGAGACTCGGGTCCCCTCGATGTCCTGACCGAGCGGGAGCGCGAAGTGCTCGCCGAGGTCGCACGTGGCAAGACCAACTCCGAGATCGGCGAGTCGCTCTACATGTCGCCGCTCACGGCGAAGACGCACGTCAGTCGCATCCTCGGCAAGCTGAACGCGCGCGACCGCGCCCAGCTCGTGGTCATCGGATACGAGACCGGACTCGTCAGCCCCGGCGAGTGAGCATCGCGAGCGTTGTGGTGGTCGGCTCTGTCGATGTCGGCGCCGGGATCGGCCACCCACCCTGACGGCTCAGCGCTACTTGCGAGCGAACCGCCTCGCGACG
>DATHTG010000298.1:0-12883 GCA_035463515.1 Candidatus Limnocylindrales bacterium | reverse complement strand
CTCGTGCAGCGTCCCGGTCGGCGATCCGTCCGGGTCCCGCTCGATCCGGCCGTCCGGTGGGTCGGCGGTCTCGGCGGTGACCCCAGCGAGCTCGAGGGCCTTCGAGTTGACCCAAGCGCCGTGGCCGTCGCGGTTCGTCAGGAAGGCGGGACGATCCGGGACCACGCGGTCGAGGTCCTCGCGTCGCGGCGTGCCACCCGGGAAGTCCGCCATATACCAGCCGCCGCCCCGGACCCACGGCTCGTCGGGATGCGTCCGCGCGTATTCGGCGATCGTCTCGAGGACGCCGTCACGCCCGCGCGCGTCGTGGACATCGCAGCGGAGCATCGTGAGCCCGCCATGGACGGGGTGGACATGAGCGTCCTGGAAGCCCGGCGTGACGGTCCGGCCGCGCAGCTCGATCACCCTGGTGCTCGGGCCGATCAGATCGCCGACGGCGCTGTCGGGCCCGACGGCCACGATCCGGCCGCTGGACACGGCCATCGCCGTCGCCCACGACCGTGCCGGATCCATCACCGCGACCCGACCACCGCGCACGATGAGGTCTGCCGGTCCGTTCGTGATCATCGCCGGAGTATTCAACGTCCCGTCGCGTGGCCCGGACGCATCCCGTCACGCGCGACGGCGTAGCATCGCCGGCCATGGCGACCGTCCACCTGCTCCACGCCGGCTACACCGGCGAGCGCACCGCCTCTTCGATCGCGCTCGTGCGCGACGGTGATGCGCGCATCGTCGTCGATCCCGGCATGGTCCGGAGTCGCGCGCTGATCCTCGACCCGCTGCGCGATCTCGGCGTCGATCCGGAGGCGGTGACCCACATCTTCCTGAGCCACCACCACCCGGACCACACGATGAACGTCGCGCTGTTCCCGAACGCGGAGGTCGTCGACTTCTGGGCTCGCTACAAGGACGACCTGTGGCTCGACATGCCCGGCGACGGATACCGCATGTCGCCGAAAGCCCAGCTCTGGCTGACGCCGGGGCACACCGCCGAGGACGCGTCACTCATCGTGGAGGCTGACGACGGCGTGTACGCGATGACGCATTGCTGGTGGCACGCTGACCGATCCCCGGAGCTCGATCCGGTCTGCGACGACCAGAACGCGATGGCGGCGTCCCGGACGCGCATCCTCGCGATCGCGGATGTCGTGATCCCCGGCCACGGCGGCCCGTTCCGGGTGGAGCGCTCGGGACGCGCCTAGCCGCGTCGAGCGCTGATGTTCAGCCGAACGTAGTCGACGACGGGATCGCCGATGGCCTCGGCGACCGCATGGACGTAGGCCCCGCGCTCGCTCTCCGGTAGCCGCTCGACCTGCGGACCGAGGGCCACTGCGCGGAGGTAGGTCTCGAACGGCTCGCCCGGCTCGAAGCGCGTCGGCTCCTCCGTCAGCCAGCACTCGATGTCCACGTAGCCCGCCGCGTGCAGCCGCGCTTCGGTCGCCTCCGGCGTCTCGTAGTGCGCGGGCCCGAGCCAGCCGTCGCCGATCGTCGCGGCTGCTCGCTTGATGCGGCCGATGTTGCCGAAGCCGCCGCACTGGGCGATGAGCCAGCCTCCCGTGCGCGTGACTGCCGCGAGGTTATGGAAGAGCGCGTCGTGGTCCGGGACCCAGTGGAAGGTCGCCGTGGACAGCACGGCATCGACAAGACCGTCGATCGGCAGCGGATCCCCGAGGTCGGCGACCACGTACTCGATCCGGTCGCCGAAACGGGCGAGTCGATCGCGCGCCTGGTCGACCATCGCCGGCGACCCATCGAGGGCGATCACGCTGCCGTTCGGCAGTCGATCGGCCAGCTGCTCGGTCACCCGGCCGGTGCCGCAACCGGCGTCCATGACGCGCTCGTCGCCGTTCAGCGGCAGTCGCTCGAGCGTCCCGAGGCCCCAGCGGGTCATCGGGTCGGCGACGCGGTCGTACGTCCTGGCGTCCCAGTCGCGCGCCATCAGTCGGTCGCGAGGCTCGGCGCCCGGCGCGGCGCGTCGGCTTGCCGGAGTCCGAGCCACGAGATCGCGCCGCCGATACCCACGAGGACCGCGGCGATGAGCATGGCCAGATGGAACGCCTCGATCGACGCGCGTGCAGCGGCAGCGATCTGGTCCGGTGTCGCCGCGATCCGCGGCGGGTTCAGCGGCGGGAAGCCGGCGCGGACCTGCGGCGAGGTGAGGTCGAGATCGGGCGCCAGGCCGGCGAGCGCCGCGTAGAACGTGCCGCTCAACGCGACGAAGATCAGCGCCCCGAGCAGTGGCTGCCCGACCCGCGCGATGGCGTTGTTGATCGCCGAACCGAGGCCCGAGAACCGTTCGGGGATGGAGCCCATCAGCGTGTTCGTCAGGGGCGCGACGACGCAGGCGATGCCGAGTCCGAACAGCAGCACGGCCGGCAGCACATCGATGACGTAGGCGAGTGGCGGTATGAGCGATGCCGGCTGGTCCGCCGTCGCGCGCCAGGCGGGCGAGCTCGCGGGGAGGCGGCTGAACCACAGCAGGCCGCTCGCCATGAGGGCCGGGCCGAGTGTCATGAACCGTCGGGCGCCGTCGCGGCCTGCGAGCGTGCCGATGCGCGGCGAGAGCGTGATCAGGCAGAGACCGATCGGCAGGACCGAGACACCGGATGCCAACGCCGTGTATCCGAGCGCCCCTTGGAGCGTGATGCTGAGATAGCTGAGCATCACGTAGAGGCCGCCATAGACGAAGAACGTCGCGAGGTTGATCGTCGAGAAGACGCGCGAGCGGAACAGCCCGAGCGGCACGAGCGGGTCGTCGCGGCGGGCCATCAGGAACGGGAACGCGACGAGGGCGACGGCACCCACGGCGATCGACGCCCAGCCGACAGGGTCAGCGAATCCGTGCTCGCCACCGCGGATGACGCCGAACGACAGGCCACCGACGGCGAGCGCCGCGACGATGGACCCCAGCCAATCGAATCGGCGGTCCGGGTCCGGGTCGCGTGACTCTGCGACGTGGCGGAGGGTGATCGCGACGGCGACGGTCAGGATCGGGACGTTCACGAGGAACGCGACGCGCCAGCCGATCGTGTCGACGAGCAGGCCGCCGAGGACCGGCCCGGCGATCGAGAGCGCGGACGTCGCCGACGTCCAGAGTCCGAATGCTCTGCCTCGCTCGGCTTCCGGAAAGGTCTGCGTGATGATCGACAGCGCCCCGGGGACCATCAGCGCCCCAGCCGCGCCCTGGAGGAGCCGCGAGACGACGAGGACTTCCAGCGTCGGCGCGAGGCCGCACAGCGCCGAGGTGATGGCGAAGCCGGCGAGCCCGATCGAGTAGACCCGGCGTCGGCCGTATCGATCGGAAAGGGCGCCGGCGAGGATGAGGAGTGCCGCGAGGACCGCCAGATAGCCGCTGATGACGTACGTCTGGCCCTCGAGGACGCCGACCATCGTCGCGGGCAATTCGCGGCCGATCCGCGGCAGCGCGACGTTCACGATGGTGCCGTCGAGGAACACGGCGCCAGAGCCGATGATCGTCGCGATGAGGGTCCAACGTTGGCGCGGCGTCATGTCCCGAGTGTCGCAGATAGACTCTCGGCGCTATGCCCGGACCTGTGGCCCTCGTCGGCGCCGGTGAGTTCCTGCCCTCGATGTCGGCATTCGACGCCGACCTGCTCGCGTCGACCGGTGTGGCCCGACCTCGGGTGGCCATCCTGCCGACGGCCTCATACCCCGACGGCGAGGTCGTCTTCCAGCGCTGGGCGGCGATGGGCGTGTCGCACTTCGCGGCCCTCGGCGCGGAGGTCGAGCCGGTGCTCGTTCGCGATCGCGCCGGCGCCGACGACCCGGCCGCGGCGCAGGCGGTCGGTGAAGCGGACCTGGTCTACCTGTCGGGCGGGAAGCCGGCCTACCTCGTCGATGCGTTGACGGGCTCGGCCGTCGGGGCGGCCCTCGCCGCGGCGCATGACCGGGGGGCTGTCCTCGCCGGCTGCTCAGCGGGGGCGATGGCACTCGCCTCGCACGCGTTCGACTTCCGGGTCCGCCTCGTGCCGTTCCCGCTGCGGTGGGAGAACGGGCTTGGCTTTGCCGGTCGCGTGTCGGTCGTGCCGCACTACGACGCGTGGCCCGAACCGTTCTCTGCGCTCATCGCCCTTCAGGCGCCGCGGGGAGCTGTCGTCCTGGGCATCGACGAGGACACCGCGGTCGTCGGGCACGACGGCGGGTGGCAGGTCCACGGCCGGTCGCGCGTCACGGTCTGGCGTGGCCGCCAGCGCGAGCGGTTCCGCGCCGGCGAGGTATTCCGGATCTAGCGGCTTGTTCGCGGCTGGACGGGCCCTCCCGCGCCCGGACCGACAGACCCGCCGCGCAGGCGAGACGGCGCGCGCCTCAGTCGGGTCGGACCGTCCGGAAGCAGTCGGAGCAGTAGACGGGTCGATCCATCCGCGGCCGGAACGGGACCTGTGCCTGGTTGCCGCACGAGGAGCACACGACCGCGAAGTACTCGCGATCGGGCCGTTCGACGCTGCGCTCGTAGCCGCGGGGACCGCCGATGTCCCGCACGTCATAGCCGCCTTCGCGCGCGGCTCGGCGGCTCGCGCGGCAGCTCGTGCAGCGCTTGGGATCCGAGGCGAATGCTTTCTGCGCGTAGTACTCCTGATCAGCCGCGGAGTGGATGAACTCGACTCCACAGTCGACGCAGGTGATCGTCCGATCGGCGTAGGTCACGTTGCTCCTCCGGGGCGCGTGGTCGCGAGGTACGCCGTGCGGAGGGCGACCCTATCGGCAGTCGGGAAAGCGGGAGGTCTGGCGCACGAAGCCGGGCCCCAGCGACCCAGGTGCCGATGTGGAGTCCCTGTTGCGGGGCGCACCGGTTCGGTTTGTGCGGCGCAGGATACAACGCGTCCGAAAAACCGACATCGCAGCCCGAGGACGGGCTGGCGAGCGTGACAACCTACCTGTCACAATGGCGCGCGAGCATCCGGGTCGGCGAGCGGGGAGTCATGGGGGCGCCTCGCTCGCGCCATACCCAGACTGGAGCACCCGGATCGTGATGCCCGACCGTCACCCCACGAGAGGCCAGACCCGAGCGGATGCTACGGATCATCCATACCGCGGACGTCCACCTTGGCGCCCGCCATGACGACCTCGGCGAGCAGGCCGCCGCGCAGCGAGAACGCCAGTTCGCCGCCTTCGTCGCCACGATCGATCTGGCGATCGCGGAGAAGGTCGATCTCGTCCTGATCGCGGGGGACCTGTTCGACAGCAACGTCCAGCCGCGCCGTTCGGTCGAGCGCGTTGCGGCGCAGCTCAAGCGGCTCGTGGCCGCCAAGATCCGGACCGTCGTGCTACCCGGGACGCACGAGGCGTATGACCGGTCGTCGATCTACCGGGCCTACGACCTCAAGGCCCTTGCCGGGAGCGCGCCGGACGACGACTGGGTCACGGTCCTGACGCCGGAGCGTCCCGCGCTGCATATCGCCGCCTGCGACGTCGTCGTGCACGGCCCGGTCTTTCCGACGAAGCGCGCGCCACACAGCCCGCTCCGCGACCTCGATGTCGCCGGTCAGCGGGGCAAGGCGACGTGGCATGTCGGCATGGTCCATGGGGCTGTGGCCATCCCGGGCAAGACGGACCGCGACGACGTCGTCATCACGACCGAGGAGATCGGCGCGAGTGGCCTCGACTACCTGGCCCTCGGCCATTGGCACTCCGCGCAGCAATCGAAGGCCGGTGCGGTGACGTACGCCTATGCCGGTGCGCCGGAGCCTGTCGCGGTCGACCAGGACCGCGCCGGCAAGGTCCTCCACATCGAGCTCGAGCAGAGCGCCGGCGTGCGCACGATCGCGATCAGCGACCGTCAGGTCGGCCGGACGCGGTTCGAGAAGCTCGACCTCGACGCAGCCGGGATCACGAGCCAGCCCGCCCTCATCGACAGCCTGAGCCGGAAGGGCAACCCGGACCTGGTCCTCGATGTCCGGATCGTCGGCGTCCGCCCGGACGAGCTCGACCTGCACCCGGACGAGATCGAAGCGGCCTTGGCGCCGGCCTTCCTGAAGGTCCGCGTCCGCGACCTCAGCGTGCCCGCGCTGACCGAGGGAGCGCTGCCGTCGCCTGACACGATCGCCGGCGCGTTCATCCGCGACCTCGAGGCACGTATCGCGGAGCTCGAGGCGACACCGGCGGGGGAGGGTGTCGGCGACCCGGCGGCCGAGGCAGCCGAGTTGCGGGACGCGCTTCGCCTGGGGCGATTGCTGCTCGCCGGACACGAGGTCTCGGTGTGAGGATCCGGCGCCTCCAGGTCCGAGATCTGCGGCGGTATCGCGAGCTCGATATCGACCTCGCGCCCGGCGTCACCGTCGTTCGTGGTCCCAACGAGGCCGGCAAGAGCACGATCCAGCGGGCCATCGAGCTGGCACTCACGCGTCGCGTCACGAGCAGCGCGGCGGATCTCGAGACGTTGCGTCCGTGGGACGCCGGGCCCGATGCCCGGCCGTGGGTCGCCATCGAGTTCGAACAGGAGGAGGAAGACGGCCGGCTCGCTACGGGGACCGTCGAGAAGTGGTTCGGCGGTCAAAAAGGGACGGTCGACCTCGTCTACGACGGCCAGCGCGTCACCGACCCTGCCCTCGCCGACCAGGTGCTCGCCGAGCTGTCCGGCATCCCGACGGAGGCGTTCTTCCGCTCGACCGCGTCGGTTCGCCACCACGAGCTGAGTGACCTCGCCCGCGACGAGGCCGCGCTCCGCGACAGGCTCCAGGCGAGCATCAGCGGCGCCGACCGTGGCACCGGGCGCGCCAAGAAGAAGCTCGAGCGCGCGATCTTCGAACTCGCGACCAAGGGCGACAAAAACCCTGGGCGACTCAAGCAGGCGGAGGCGACCGTCGCCCGGACCGCGGAGAGCGTCGAGAAGGGCGAGCTCGCGCTGGCCCGACTCGAGCATGACCGTGACGCGTTGTCGGTGGCGCGAGAGGGACGTCGGAGTGCCGAGCGTCTTCTCAGCGAGAAGCGGGCGATGCTCGAGAAAGCCCGCCAGGCCGAGCGGCTGGAGGCCGAGCGGACGGCGGCGCGCGAACGCTACGAGCGATTCCGCGAGGCCGTCGAGGTCGCGAAGGAGCTCGAGGCCCTCGGCCAGACGCATCCGTCGCCGAACCCGCTTCCCGTGATCCGCCAGGCCGTCGAGCGGCTCCGCGTGCTCGATACCCGGATGCGCGAGCTCCGCGCCGCGCTCGCGGGCGAGATCGACGTCACCTTCGAGGTCGCCCCCGAGCCGACCTGGCGCCCCATCTCACGGTGGGGCGCGCTCGCGGTGATCGTCGGCGCGATCATCGGGATCGGTGCCTTCGTGGCAGACACGCTGAACGTCGCCGACCTCGGGATGCCGCCGTTGTACATCGGCGCGGCCCTGGTGCTGGTCGGCCTGATCCTGAGCGGCGTCGCCCTCTGGTTGCGCCGCGGCTCGCGGATGCGCGAGGAGTTGCGTGACGTCGAGATCGATCGGCGCTTGCGGGGACGGTCGGAGATGGAGGCCGAGCTGCGGCAGGCCGAGGCCGACACGCAACAGCAGCTCGGCACGCTCGGCCTCGACGATCTCGCCGCGGCCGCGGACCTGCTGGCGCGAGAGGAGGCCCACGTCGCGCGGATCGAGCAGCTCTCCGCCCAGCTCGACGGGCTCGTCGGCAAGGAGCCGCGCGAGACGCTGCCGCGGCTGCGGGACGGTGCGGCGCTCGAGATCGAGCAGAAGACGAGCGCGATCGAGGGGCTCGGCCCGATCGCCAAGGAGCCCCGGGCACGCGAGCGCCTCGAGGTCGAGGTCCGCGATCAGGAGGCTGCCCTGGACCGATCACGCGACGACGAGGCGAACGCTCGCGCCCGCGTCGAGGCGAACAGCGTGGACGCCGAGCAGGTCGCCGCCGAGGCCGAGCGGCTCTCCGTCTGGCGCGAACAACTGGCGCTGCTCCAGCGCAAGCATCGCGTGCTCGACGCGACGCTCCGGGCGATCGAGCGCGCTGAGACCACGACGATGAGGACGGCGACGCGGTACCTCGAGGGCCACATGGTCCGCGACGTGTCGACGGTCACCGGCGGTCGCTACCGCCGCGTCCGGGTCGACGACAAGTCGCTCGACATCGACGTCCACGCCCCGGAGCGTGGTGACTGGGTGCCGGTCAGCGTGCTCAGCCAGGGGACGCTCGACCTCGTCTATCTGACGGCGCGGCTCGGTCTCGTCCGGCTCGTGACCGGCGACCGCCGCCCGCCGCTGGTGTTCGACGACCCGTTCGTCACGCTCGACGACGACCGCGCCACCCGTGCGCTCGCCCTCCTGAAGCGCGTGGCCGACGACTTCCAGATCATCTACCTGACGACCTCGGATAGATATGACGCGGCGGCTCACGCCGTCGTGGAGCTGCCCGGGCCCGCCACGGTCGACGAAGGTGTCGACGACCCGGCGCTCCGCCCGGTCGAGACCGCGAGCGGGGTCGCGGGCTGATCGACGGCCTTCCCGCCGGAGCGCTGACGGTCATCCTCGGCCTCGCTGCGGCGGCGTCCTGGGGTGCCGGGGACTTCGGCGGTGGCATCGCCAGCCGGCGTGGCGCCGTGTACGCCGTCGTGCTCGTGTCCCAGGTGACGGGAGCGCTGCTGTGCCTCGTCCTCGCCGCGCTCCTTCACGAGTCGTTCCCGACCGGGTTCGACCTTCTGGTGTGTGGCGTGGCGGGTGCCCTCGGCGCCTTCGGCATCACGATGCTGTATCGAGGCCTCGCCATCGGGCGGATGGGCATCGTCGCGCCGGTCACGGGCGTGCTCGCTGCGGTGATCCCGGTCCTTGCGGGCTTCGTGACCGAGGGCATCCCCCAGCCCATGGTCCTGATCGGTATCGTCCTGGCAGTGGTCGCGGTCGTCCTCGTGTCGCGTGTCGCGGACGAGACCGGCGGTCGTGGCGGCCTCAGCGAGGCGCTGGCCGGTGGTACGGCGATCGGCCTGTTCGGTGTCGCGATCGCCCAGCTTGGCGAGGGGGACGTGTTCGCCGACCTCGCGACGATCCGCATCATCCAGGGCGTGCTCGTCGCGGTCGCGGTCATCGCGACGCGGTCGGCATGGCGGCCGGGACGGCGGCTCCTGCTGCCACTTGTCCTGATCGGCGCGCTTGACACGGCCGGCAACGGCTTCTACCTCGCGGCCGTCCAGACGGGCCAGCTCGCGATCGCGTCGGTCCTTTCCGCGATGTATCCCGTCGTGACGGTCATCCTCGCGGCGGTGGTCCTGCGCGAGCCAGTGACGCGGGATCACACGGTCGGGATCGGTCTGGCGGGCGCTGCGATCGCGCTCATCGGCGCGGGTGGCGGCTAGACGCGCGGCCGACCCACGCGTTCGACCGACATCGCCTCGGCCTCCTCGCCGGTCCGGACGATGACGATCTGGTCGACGCCCTCGTGCTCGAGTCGCCGGCCGTCGACGGTCGAGCGCACACCGGCGAGATGCCGCTCGACGACGTCGGGATCGACGACCCTGATCCGACCCGCGTTTTGCCGCCGAACAGCGTCCGGGTCGATGTCGAGCACGATCGCGGTCACGGGGACGCTGACGGCCCGGGCACGGGCGATGAGTGGGCGCCGCACCGAGGGGACGACATTCGTGGCATCGACGACCGTGAAGCGACCCGTCGCGAGACGCTTCGCGACCGTGCGATGGAGGATGCGGAACGCGATCCCGGAGGCATCCTGGTCGCCTTCGTCGCCCGAGACGACGGCGCGAAGCGCGTCGGACGAGACGATCTCCTGGGCGGCGAACAGCCGTGCCGCGAGCGTGGATTTGCCGGACCCGGCCGCGCCGATGAGGACGACCAGGCTCGGGTCCGGGAGGACGAGGGTCGGCATCGTCGCCGATGATGCCCCGCCCGGCCGTCACGTGACCGCGAGTCGACGCACCTCGTAGCCACCGCTTTCGGCGGTCCGGACCTCGTACGCGGGCTGGTCGTAGACCGTCGGTCCGCGCTTCGCGAGGCCGTCCGTGATCCGGAATCGCGAGTAGTGCCAGGGACACTCGATGCAGCCGTCGACGATCCGCCCCTCGTGCAGTGGTCCACCCGCGTGCGCGCAGACGCTGTGCATCGCGTGGATGCGGTCACCGATGCGGACGACGACAAGGTCGTTGATCCCCGCACGCATCTTGGTGGGCGTCGCCTCGGGGAGAAGGACGAGGTCGGTGACCTGGCCGGTGTCGAGCCGCACCCACTTGGTGCCTGCCCCGCGGAATGCGTGACGGCTGACCATGTTGCCCAGGACGTAGGCGACGTCGCCGCCGACGAACGCACCGGCCGTCACGATCACCAACGCGATGATCGACAACGCGATCGGTAGCGTGCGGTCGGTCGGTGCGCCGCTGCGCATCAGCGCCGAGACGATGAGGATGATCAACGCGACGGTCATGAGCGTCGCGTGGAGGGTCGCCCGGGTCAGCGCCGATCCCTGCGTCTCGCTGTAATCCGCGAGTCCGGACGCGGCCGAGGCGACCATGAACAGGATCGTGAGGACCAGCGTCACGTCAGCTGCCGTCGGCTGGCCGATCAGGTCCAGGACGACGGAGCCGAGCAGCATGCCGATCGGGATGTCGGTCGATGCCGCGTGGAGCGGATGCCCGAGCCACCGGCCCTGGAGGAGGTCCCGGATCGGGGTCATCGCTCGGAAGAGGGCGCTCGTCCAGCGGTGGTTGAACTCGCCGAACGGGCGTGCCCAGCGGTCGTTGATCGCCGTCAACCGCGCCAGCAACCGAGCCACGGCTACCTCCCACCGAAATCTACGCTTGTCCGCAGACCGGCGGATGTTGCACGCGCGTTGCAGTGCGGGCCATCCACATGTCGTCCACATCCGTCGGAAGTTCGGGGATAAGCGGACGGCGGTTCCGGCGAAGTTCGTGGATAAGGCCGTTGTGGCGTCGCGGCCACGGCCGGTACTGTTCGTCTTGCCCGAAGGGGCAGGTGCGAACCGCCAGGCCGCACCGGGGAGCGATCCTCGGGACGGTCCCGGGAACCGGGTTCGACGGCCGCAAGGCCGGCGAGCGAGGGACCCGGGCGGAGCGTAACGACTCCGGACTTGTTCGGAGCCGGTGCGCGTCGACCAGCGGTCCTCCCACCAGTTCCTTCGGGCGCTTTCGTGTGCGCGGTGGCTGCCGTCGCAGTCGGTCCGCTCCGGTAGGCTTCCGACCCGTGACCGGCACCGAGCCCACGACCCCGGACCCCGACCTCCCCGACCGACGACCCACCCAGGACTGGCGCGCGCTCCTCACGGTGTTCTGGCTCACCTCGATGGTCGAGGGGCTCGGTGTCAGCCAGATCTTCGCCCTGGTCCCGAGCTACCTCCGCGAGATGGGCGTGCCACAGGACGAACGTCTGGCGTTCGTCGGCCTGTTCTCGGCCCTGATCTTCGTGGTCGGCATGCCGCTCGTCCCGTTGTGGGGGGTGTGGGCCGACAAGTACAGCCGGAAGGCGGTGATCGTCCGGAGCGCGCTCGTCGAGGCGGTCGTCTTCGCCGGCGTCGCGCTGTCGCGGGAACCGTGGCAGCTCGCCGCGAGCATGCTGCTCATCGGGTTCCAGCTCGGCAATACGGGAGTGATGCTCGCGGGGATCCGTGACGTGACGCCGCGGGCGCGGCTCGGGACGGTGATGGGGATCTTCGGCGCGTCGACCGCCGTGGGTATGGCATCCGGCCCTGCCCTCGCGGGCGTCTTGATCGACGGTCTCGGCTGGTCGCTGCCGATGGTGTTCTGGCTGTCGGCGGCACTGTCGGTCGCGACCGCGCTGCTCGTGACCTTCGGTTCGCGCGAGGTCCGGCCGGAGGTCGTGCCGCAAGGCCGCGTCCTGACCCTGGCCTTCGGGGCGATGCGCAGCGTCCTTCGTGACGCGACGGTCCGCCGGATCTTCCTGATCTTCGGTGTGTCGTTCCTCGCCAATCAGATGAGCCGGCCCTACCTGCCCGTCGTCGTCGAGGGCATCGCCGGGACCGGGGCAGGGCTCGCCTCGGCGATCGGCCTCGTGATGGGGACCGCGGCACTCGTCGGCGGTCTCATGGCGCCATTCGGTGGCTGGCTCGGCGACCGGTTCGGGTTCCGGAACGTCCTGGTCGTCGCGCTCGGGCTCGGCGCTGTCGTCCTCGCGCTGACGCCGTTCGTGCCGAGCGTCGGCCTCCTGGCGATCCTCGCCGTGGGATCCGCCGCGGCGACCTCGACCGTGAGCGCGATGGTCTTCGGCCTGCTCGCGACCGAGGTCCCCGCCGAGCGCCGATCGACGACTCTCAACCTCGTCTACCTGCCCCTGTACGCGGCCGGCATCATCGGGCCGGCGATGGGCGCGGCGGTGGTCCTGATCGGGGGTCTCCGCGCACCGTTCCTCCTCGGATCGACCGTCTTCGTGATCGGGGCGGTCGTCATCGCCACTCGCGTGTTCCGCCGGGCCGAGCCGACGACGTCGCCGTCGATGCGCTGAGTGACCCGGAAACGGAGGCGCCGACGGCGTCCCCCCAGGACGGACCGTCGGCGCAGGATGGGAACGGTTGCTCGATCGATATACGACGGCCCCGCCGTCGTGGATCACAGCGTCTGCGGTTGGACCCGGGTCGGTGCGCCTCGCGGCCCGGACGGCCGCACCGGTGCGACGTTCTCGCGCAGCGCGATGACCGCCAGCAGCATCGACAGCCCGCCGTACCACAGCGCCGGCAAGGCCAGCATCGACGCCACCGGGACCGTCCAGCGCCGCCCCGTCCAGGCGCCCCACACGACGACGGCGACCGCGATCGGGAGGCGGACGACAAAGGGGATCGGCACGGCCGCCCATGTCCCGTCGCGTCCGGCGACGCGACTCAGCACCTCGCCCCAGGCGAACCACGCGTTCGGCATGATCGCGAACGACACCGCGACGATCAGCGCCGTGCCGCCGAGCGCGATGGCGAGGTCG
>DATHTG010000297.1:0-2784 GCA_035463515.1 Candidatus Limnocylindrales bacterium | reverse complement strand
CCATCCGAGGGTCCGGGGTCGCCCCTCGCCAGCGGTACCGTCGACCGGTCGGAGGTGGTCCTAGGTCGTTCGCTGTAGCGGCGGTGCCCCGGCGGCGGCGTGCGCGGGGCCGTGCGGCGGCAATGTCACTGTGGCTGACGCATTTCCGCACGAATGAGCACCCCGCACTCGTCCGACTGCAGGTTTCGTCCAGCCTTGGCAGTCGGCGCACGCTCGTTCATCGGATCCGTTTGCTTCCGGTGACATCACGTAGTCTCACGTTTCGTGGCTGTACCTTGAGCCGACCGTGCTTGCGATCGACCACGTGATCCTGCCCGTCCTGGACTTGGCGGACGCGGCGGCCGGGCTCGACGAGCGGTACGGCCTCGCCTCCGTTGAGGGTGGACGTCATCCGGCGTGGGGCACCGCGAATCGGATCATCCCGCTTGGCGACACGTATCTCGAGCTCGTCGCGGTCGTCGATCACGAAACGGCGCGGGGGAGCGCATTCGGCCGATGGATCGCCTCTGCCATTCCGGGACGCCCGCTCGGCTGGGCCGTTCGAACAGATTCGATCGACGCCGTGGGACGGAGGCTGGGCCATCCCGTCGTTCCGGGTTCCCGCGTCGCACCGGGAGGCGCTCAGGTCACTTGGCGCAGCGTTGGTCTTGACAGCGCGGTTCGCGAGCCCGGGCTCCCGTTCTTCATCCAGTGGGGTGATGACGTGCCATTCCCTGCGGCCGCGGCCGTCCGCCATCGGGGAGGCCCCGCAACCCTGAAGCGGTTGTCGGTCGCTGCAGATGAAGAACGCCTAGCGGACTGGCTTGGGGACCACGATCTGGCTATCGCGGCGGTGGGTCCATCGGGGACGTCCTCGATCACCCTGACGAGAGAGGAAGGGGACTTCACGCTCGAGTGACATTCCCGGAGTTGCCAAAGGGGAGACACCTCTCGGCGCAGGAGCGCCGGTAGGCGAGTTACATCATGACGAGGCCGCCATCGACGGCCAGCACCTGCCCCGTGATGTAGCGCGCCTCGTCCGACGCGAGGAACGCGACGGCGTCGGCGATCTCCTCGACCGTGCCGAACCGGCCCAGCGGCGTCCGGGCGATCAGCTCGTTCTGCAGCGCCTCCGGGAGGCTCTGGGTCAACTCGGTCAGCACGAACCCCGGCGCGACAGCATTGACCGTGATCCCGCGCGACGCGAGTTCGCGGGCGGTCGCCTTGGTCAGCCCGATCAATCCCGCCTTCGCCGACGAGTAGTTCGCCTGGCCCATCTGGCCAGCCTGCCCGGAGACCGAGGTGATGTTCACGATCCGCCCTGCACGGGCCTTGAGCATCGGCCGGGTGACGGCCTTGGTCATCCAGAACGCCCCGAACAGGTTGGTCTCGAGGACCTCGCGCCACGCCTCCTCGCTCATCCGCATGATCAGGTCGTCGCGCGTGATGCCGGCGTTGTTGACGAGGATGTCGATCTTGCCGAACGCATCGAGCCCCGCCTTCACGACAGCCTCGGCCGACTCCGGGTCCTTGACGTCGCCCTGGATGGAGAGCGCCTTCGTCCCGATCGACTCGATCTCGTCGGCCGTCGCCTTCGCCGCCTCGGCATTCCCTCGATAGCTGAACGCGACGTCGGCGCCCTGCCGAGCCAGCCGCAGCCCGATCGCCTTGCCGATGCCTCGCGACCCTCCTGTGACGAGCGCGGCCTTCCCGGTCAGATCGATCACGAATGGACCTCCGAGTGGGCGCGCTCGGGTTCCCCTGGCACCACGTCGTCGAGTGGCACGTCGACGGGACCTGGTCGGGAGAGCAGCTCGACGAGCGCGGGCGGGATCGGGTCCACGGAATCCCAGTCGACCGGGAGCCGGACCTGGACATCATCCGCGTCGACCGCGGCGTCGCCTGCCCGACCCAGCGCCGGGTCCGCCGTCCACTCCACGGTCACGGCGCCGGAGGTGAACCCCGCACCGAACGCGACCATGACGATGTTGTCGCCGACCTGGACGCGGCCCTCGTTGACCGCCTCGGCGAGGGCGATCGGGACCGATGCCGCCGACGTGTTCCCGTACCGATCGAGGTTCACGTACATCTTCGACATCGGCAGGTCGAGGCCCTTCGCGACCGCCTCGACGATGCGCACGTTCGCCTGGTGCGGGATGAACAGGTCGATGTCGGACGGCTGCAGCCCCGACTTCCGCACCGACTCCAGCGCGGTCGTCGCCATCGTCTTGGTCGCGAACCGGTAGGTCTCCTTGCCCTCCATCCGGATGAAATGCTCGCCGCGCGCGATCGTCTCCGACGACGGCGGGCTCTTCGCGCCGCCGGCCGGCAACCAGATCATGTACGCGCCCTCCGGGGCGGTCGTGAGCTCGATGCCCATCGCGCCGCCAGGCTCCGAGCTCGCCGACAGGACGACGGCTCCTGCCCCATCGCCGAAGAGGATGCACGTGCTGCGGTCGGTGTAATCGAGGAAGCGGGTCAGCAGCTCCGCACCGATCACGAGCACGTGCTTCGCGATGCCGCTCGTGATGTAGGCCTGGGCGGTGGCGAATGCGTAGACGAACCCGGAGCATGCCGCCGCGACGTCCATCGCAGCGGCCTTCTTGTTACCGATCGCCTCCTTGACCAGCGCCGCGGTCGATGGCATCCAGTAATCGGGCGTCAGCGTCGCCAGGAGGATGAGATCGATGTCGTCGGGATCGATGCCGGCCGTCCTGATCGCCCGCAGCGACGCGACGGCAGCCATCGATGCGGTCGTCTCGTGGGCCGCGGCGACTCGTCGCTCACGAATCCCGGTCCGGGACA
>DATHTG010000296.1:0-8943 GCA_035463515.1 Candidatus Limnocylindrales bacterium | reverse complement strand
GCCGAGACCAGGGGCGGATGCGCCGCCTGCAGCGCGCGCGACACCCGCGTGGGCGCCGCGGGTGCGTCGGCGGGCGCGATGACGCCCGGCGCCAGCGCCAGCCGCGACCATGCCGCAGCGTCGACCGACGGGACGATCGTCGCCGTTCCCGCGGGCTCGGTGGCCGGCTGAGCCACCGTGGATGCGGGCGCCTGCATCGGCGACCACCAGCCGGCGTCCAGGGCCGTCCCGAGCAGCCGCGGGATCACGACACTCCGATGGATGGCGGCAAGCATCCGTGCCCGCTGCTCGGACGCCTCCTGGGAGCCTTCGAATGGCAGGCCCGCATTCGGGGCGTCATGGAAGGACACAGGGAGCGGCGCCTGTCCGTACCGTGCCGCCTCGTCGGCCCAGCGCTCGCGCCAGGCCCCCGGGATCGCCGGTGGCACCTCGCGATGGGCACCGGCCAGCCAGGTGAGCGCCCAGGTCCGCGGCACCACCCGGTATGCGTCGTAGCCGCCGCCGCCCGTCGCCAGCCACCGACCTCCGGCGAACCGATGCGCCACCGCGTCGACCAACCGCGCGGCCATCCCGTGAGCCGTCGTCGTGACGTTCAGATGCGCCAGCGGATCCCACGCGTGCGAGTCCGCGCCGTGCTGCGACACGACCACATCCGGCCCGAAGGCCGCCGCGAGGACTGGCAGGTACGACTCGACGATCGGGTACCAGGCGTCCTCGCCGGTATACGGGGGCAGGGGGACATTGATCACCGTACCGGCTGCCTCGCCCTCTCCGACCTCATCCTCATCGCCGGTCCCGGGGAACAGGTAGCGACCGCTCTCGTGGATCGAGAACGTCAGGACGCCCGGGTCATCCCAGAAGAGCGCCTGCACGCCGTCGCCGTGATGCACATCGAGGTCGATGTACATCACCCGCAGGCCGTCGGCGCGGGCGCGCGCGATCGCGAGCGCGGGATCGTTGTAGATGCAGAAGCCCCAGGCTCGAGCGCGCATCGCGTGATGCAGGCCACCACCCGGGTGGAAGGCGTGCTCGACGTCGCCGCGAAGGATGGCCTCCATCGCACGCACGGATCCGCCGGCGACCGCGGCACTGGCTTCGTGCATGTCCGCGAAGGGCGGGTTGTCCGACAGCCCGATCCCCGCCTCCGTCGGCCCGAACGGGTCGACGGAGAACCGGCGGACGACCTCGATGTACTCCGGCGAGTGGCAGCGTCGGAGCTCTCCGTCGGCAGCCGGCTCAGGCGTCAGCCCAGGCTCCGCCCCGACCGATCGCAGCAGGTCGATGCCCGGCCCGAACCGACGCGGCGTGAGCGGATGTCCGGGGCCGAAGTCGTAATCGGTCGAGCGCGGACCGAACACGAGAAGCATCTGGGCACGATACCGACTCCCGCCGCGCTACCATCCACGGATGGACCTCTGGATCGTGCTCGTCGTGATCCTCATCCTCGTCGTCGTTTGGCGGGGCCCGAAGACGCTGCCCCAGCTCGGCCGGGCATTCGGTCGCGGCGTCCGCGAGGCTCGTGAGGAAGCCGCCAAGGCCCAGGCCGAGATCCAGTCACGGACGACGACCGACCCTGACGATCCGGACCGAGCCGCCTGACCGTGACGCCTGAGGCGTGACGCCCGACGAACTCGACGCCCTCACCAGACGACCGGACCCGGGCCCGCATCGGACGACGATCCAGATCGCCGGCGTCGATACCACGACACTCGCCGATCTCCCGCCGAGCCGCGACGGCCTCCTGTTCGTCGGGCTGAACCCCTCGCCGGTCAGCGTCGAGGCCGGCCACTACCACCAGGGCCGCCTCGGTCAACGGTTCTGGGCTCGCCTCACGTCGGCGACGATCATCCCCGCCGGCACCGAGGTCGCCCAGGCCGACGACGCGCTCGTGGCCGCCGGCCACGGCATCACCGATCTCATCAAGCGACCCAGCCCGCGCGACGAGGCGTCCGACGAGGAGCTGCGAGAGGGCGTCGGCCCGCTGTGGCAGAAGATCGCGCTCTGGCGCCCCGGCGCGGTCGTGTTCATCTACAAGCGCGTGGCGGAGACCGCAGCCGGGCGGTCGCTTCAAGAACCGTGGGGTCAACTCGCGGGCGTCGCGCTGGCCGGTCGCCCGTGCTTCCTGATGCCGGGGCCGTACGCACCGATGGAATCGGTCGACGAAGGCATCAACTTCCTCAGGAACCTGGCTGCGTCGCTCCCGGTGGATCGGCCGTGACTGGCTCGCCGCGCCTCGCGCCGACCGGTGTCGGCAACCCGATCGCGAACGCCGCCACGAGCAGGACCCACGCGCCGAGGGTCGCGTAGTTGAAGAAGGGCAGAACGGGACTGTTGCCGTCGCCGCTCATCACGAAGGCGAAGCCGACGACGAGTGGCGACACGAAGAGCAACAGGACACCGATCGCCGCGGCGAGCCATGCCCGACTCGGTGTCTCCGGGGCGAGCCATCCCCCCACGACGACCGCTGTGAGGTACAGCCACGCGAAGTTCGAGGCGATGCTCAGCACGAAGCCGATCGCGACGGGGATGACGAGATCCGGCGGGTACTCCCCGGCACTGAACAGGTCCGCGATGGTCCGCAGCGACAGCACGATGCTCACGACCGTCAGGGCCGTCAGCCAGATCGCGACGGGACGTTCAGCCCGAGATCGAGGCGCGCTCCGCGCCGCCGACAGGCCGGCCGCGGCGTACAGCACCCCGAAGAGCGCGACGAGGCCCTTGAAGACGAGGAAGGCCGTCTCGCCCGGGGTCTGGAACTCGTCGAAGCTGGCCGTGCCCCGGAGAACCTCTCGGATCTGATCGCCGAACGCCGTCAGCAGAACGCCGAACCCCATCAGGCCCAAGCCGAAGACCAGCAGTGGCATCGTCGACCAAGCGTTCGGGTGGCGAGCGAAGAGGGCGACGCCGAACAATGGCGGCGCGAGGATCGAGCTCGCGAACGTGACGAAGCTGATGAGCGAACTGACCTCCTCGCCGGCCGCCGAGGGCCCCCACGAGATCCACGAGCGCCAGGCGACGAGCCCCGCGATGCCCACGAAGATGAGCAGCCAAGGTGACTGGCGCGTCATGACGTCAGGCAGGTGTGGCGGCCGGGCCTCCGGGAATGGCTTCGGGAGGGTCTCCTCGCTCATGGGCCGGAGTCTACGCGCGGGTGTCCAGCGAGCCAGATCGCGTCAGGCGCGACCGTGGAGAGCCGCGCGACGGAGTCCTGCCACGCATCCGTGTCGACCGGGCCGAAGATCGACCGCGCGCCCCGCTCCCCGTCGAGGTCGCCCGTGACGGCGTACTGCCCCTCCCCGACGACGAACGCCAGCGCCTCCGGTTCGAGACCCGGTGTCGCGACGACCCGGAGCGGGACGTCGCCGGCGTCGATCGCGGTCCCGTCGTCGACTTCGTTCACGACGTACGGCAGGGAGCGGCCACCGCTCGGACCGACGGATACCTCGATCCCCAGCTGCTCGCGCAACGCCTCTGCGCCGCCGGCGTGGTCCGGCTCGGCGCACGTCAGGGCGATCGCCTCGATGGTCCCGCCCCGCCTGGCGGCTTCCTCGAGCGCCCGATCGAGCCCGGGACCGGTGGGGTCGCCGGGGTCGATGAGCACGAGCCGCTCGCGCCCGACCAGGTAGGCGTCGACCGGCTGACCGGCGACACCGCCGCCGGCCGGCATCCGGATCCGGACGATGTCGGTCGCGATGTCCTCGACCTCGACGTCGCCGAGCGGCCCGGGAGCCAGACACTCGCCGATGTCGTCGATCGACCCGACGAACGCGAGCTGCATCAGCGTGGTCGATGTCGGGAGCCACATGTCGAGGTCGCCGAGTGCCATCGTGTCGAGCGCCGCCCTCGGTCGATACCACGCATGAGCGGCGACTTCCTCGCCGAGCAGGGAAACTTCGATGCCGTTCGGCGCAGCGGCCGCGAAGAACCTCGTGTCGAACCGACGCGGAAGGGTCGGCGGCGTGACCCAGCGCGACAGCGGCACCAGCAGATCCGTCCGGAGCCGTAGGTCGAGCTCCTCGACGATCGACGGCCAGGCCGACGCCGAACGGAGCAGTCGCTGACGCGCGTCCGCGAGATCCGCAACGTCCGCGGCATCGGCGAGCAGGATGCCGACCTCCTCGAACGCCTCGCGGATCGCCGCGATGTAGGCGCCGAGGGCGTCGACGGGCGGCAGATCGCCACCAAGGGCGTCGCTCGCGACCTGCGGCGTGACGACGCTTCGGGCCTGGACGGCGGGTCCGAGGTCGGCCTCGTCGACCCGCCCGCCGGGAAAGACGTGGACGTTCGGGGCGAACGCCATCGATGGCGGCCGATGTGTCAGCAGGACCTCGAGGCCTTCGGCTCCCGGCCGGAGCAGCACCACGGTGGCAGCAGGCTTCGGGGTCGACACGCGGCCATCCTACGCACAGCGGCCGCCTCGCCCGCCGCCACGACGCGCGGAGATCGTCGGGACCCCGACGCGAACGACGCGCCGTGCTCGCAGGTCCGGGGGATCAGGACCTTGGCGCTGCCCGTATCTGGTCGATCAACCGGGATGCCGTCGTCACCGGCACCAGACAGACGAAGTCGCGGCAGACGTAGGCGGCAGGTCGACCGTCGATCGGTGGTCGGTCGCGGAGGAGGTCGATGACCGACGTTGGTGCGTCCTTCGGCGATGCGACGGCCAGGACCTGGAAGGGCCGCCACGTCGCCCAGACCGGCTCGAGCAGGTCCTTCGTCGCCCCCTCCGCTGGGTCGCCGATGACCGCGACCTCGACCGGATCGCCTGCCGCGAAGGACGCGGCGACGAGCCATTGCGCGAACGCCGTCGGATACTGCGTCATCAGCGGCGCGACCGTCCCGATCGCACGTTCCGCGGCGTCGCGGTAGCGACCCTCGCCCGTGAACGCCGCGAGTCGGAGCAGGACCGTCGCGGCCATCGCCGCACCCGATGGCGTGGCGTTGTCTTGGGGATCCTTCGGTCGCGTGATCAGCTGCTCGTGGTCGACAGCGGTGTCGAAGAAGCCGCCGGCCGGGTCAGCGAACTTGTCCAGGATCGCGTCGGCGAGCTGCCGGCTGAGCGTGAACCACCGCTCATCGAAGGTGGTCTCGTACAACGCGAGGAGGCCCTCGGCCAGGTCGGCGTAGTCCTCGAGGATCCCGGACCCGACCGCTCGACCGTCCTTCCAGGAACGCCCGAGCGAGCCATCCTCCCGGAGGAGACCGGCGACGATCGCCTCGGCAGCCTCGACGGCCGCGACGGTGTACCGATGCTCCCCCAGCAGTCGACCGGCCTCGGCGAACGCAGCGATCGCCAGCCCGTTCCACGCGGCAAGCGCCTTGTCGTCACGGGCCGGCTGCGGGCGACGAAACCTCGCCTCGAGCAGCTTCGTCCTCGAGTCGGCGAGCGACTCCTCGACCGCGGGATCGTCGCGGGGCGGCGGGTCGGACGGGGCCGACCAGACGCGCGACAGGATGTTCGTCCCCTCCCAGTTTCCGGCGTCGGTCACCCCGTACGCGGCCGCGAACCGGTCGAAGGCCACGTCGTCGGCGAGGATCTGCCGGATCTCGTCGGCGCTCCACGTGAACGTCGCCCCTTCCCTGCCCTCGGTGTCGGCATCCTGGCTGGACGCGAACGCGCCGTCGTCGCGACGAAGCTCGCGGAGCATGTAGTCGAGGGTCCCGACGGCGACCTCGCGATATCGAACCGAAACGTCCCCGCTGAACGCCTGAGAAGCATGGAGGTAGACACGCGCGAGCTGCGCGTTGTCGTAGAGCATCTGCTCGAAGTGCGGGACCAGCCAGTGCGAGTCGGTCGCGTAGCGGTGGAAGCCGCCCCCGAGTTGGTCCCGGATACCACCGTCAGCCATCTTGTCGAGCGTGAAACGGACCGTGGCACCGGGCGCCTTGACACCGGCCGCCAGCCGGCGCAGCTGGTATTCGAGCGTCATCGGCTGGGGGAATTTGGGCGCGCCGCCCCACGACCCGTTGCGGGTGTCGAACCGGGCGTCGAACGCGTCGTTCACGACACGGAAGAACCCGGCGTCGATGACCGCCTCCCCGCCCGGGACCGCAGCGCGGGCACTCTCGGCCAACGCCGACGTCAATCGCTGACCCGCGGCGTTCACGTCATCGCGCTGCGTCCGCCACGCTTCCGACACTCCCTCGAGTACCTGCCGGAACGACGGCATGCCGTGGCGCGGCTCGTTCGGGAAGTACGTCCCGCCGTAGAACGGCTGGCCCTCGGGCGTCAGGAAGACCGACATCGGCCAGCCGCCACTCCCGGTCATCGCCTGGACGGCGCCCATGTAGATCGAGTCGAGGTCGGGCCGCTCTTCGCGGTCGACCTTGATCGACACGAAGCGGTCGTTCAGGAAGCCGGCGGTCGCCTCGTCCTCGAACGACTCGCGCTCCATGACGTGGCACCAGTGACACGCGGCATAGCCGATCGACAGGAAGATCGGCCGGTCGAGGACCTTCGCGCGAGCGAGCGCATCGGGTCCCCAAGGCATCCAATCGACCGGGTTGTTCGCATGTTGGAGCAGGTAGGGACTCGTCTCCCCAGCGAGCCGGTTGGGCATCGGTCGATGGTACGCCGGACCCGGACACTACCCCGGTCGGTGCCCCGCGGCACCGATTCATCGCGTGAACCTGCCGCTAAGCGCCGGATAACGGTCAGTGGAGAGCCTTTGGGTATGGTCCGTGGCACGACCGTGGACTAGGCTTGCGGGCCTGGCGTACCGCGGGGGCGGACCGCCGGTCATTGGGGGTGCCTGTCGTGGAGAACAGGCCGTCGTGAGACGGGTGATCGCGGGATTCATCGTCGCCGTGCTCGGCGTCGGTCTGGTGGGCCCAGTCGGGGTCGCCGCCGCGTCGCCGTCGACCCGAGTCCCGAAGGTCGTCCTGGTCGTCGGCCCGTCGGGTGCGGCGACCGATCGGTATCGCGCGCAGGCGCGGAGCGCCGCCACCCTCGCCCGTCGATACACCGCCGACGTCACCGAGATCTACTCACCCGACGCCACGTGGCCAGCGGTCAAGGAAGCGCTCCAGGGCGCGAGCGTCGTCGTGTACATGGGCCACGGCAACGGCTGGCCGAGCCGCTATCGCGATTCGCTCTATCGGCCGACGCAGAACGGGTTCGGCCTCAACCCCACGGCGGGTGGCGGCGACGGCACGCATCAGTACTTCGGGGAGGGCCCGATCGCCGACGATGTGCGGCTTGCCCGCAACGCCGTCGTTCTGCTGAACCATCTGTGTTACGCGTCTGGCAATACCGAGCCGGGGCTGCCTGAGGGCACGCTCACGATGGCCAAGCAGCGGGTGGACAACTTCGCCGCGGGGTTCATCGCAGCCGGCGCGGCCGCGGTGGTCGCCGAGGCGCACGACGACCCGAACTACATGCTCCGTGCCGTGCTCGCCGGTCGTGGCGGCATCGAGACGGCGTGGCGCCGCGCGCCGACAGCGAACGGCAACAGATTCGCGTTCGACAGCCGCCGCAGTCCCGGCTACATCGCGCAGATGGACCCCGAGCGGTCGCGGTCCGGGTTCACGCGGTCGATCGTGCTGAAGGACGGCCTCGCATCCGACGATGTGCGGGCCGCCGCGCAGGGACGCGCACGCCCGCGCGGGTCGACGACCGATCCGGGCCCGGTGGTGCCAAGCCTGGCTGCCACGGGGATGGCCCTGAAGACGCCGACGCTCCGCGCGACGTACGCCGGTCGGCCGCTCTGGTACCGGATCCCGTACGCCATAAAGGATCGCGACCGAATGCCGAAGGGGATCCAGGCAAGCATTCGGTGGGACCCCCTCGATGCCAGCCCGACGCCCGTCGTCGATCCCGACACCCCGCCTGATTTCGGCCTGATCACCCCGGAACGACTGGGCGACGTCGTGGCGCCGACCTCGCTGAAGGTCGATCGCAAGTTCCTGTCGCTCCGCGTGTCCGCTCCGACGGCACCCGGTCGGTACCGCCTCACCGTCATGCTCCACGACAAGGACGGTGTCGCCTACGACCTCACGAGTCAGGCGGCGGTGTCGCCCTTGATCGTGCGGCTGACGGGCCCGTACGACGCCGCCATCTCCGGGCCCGGGTCGATCGACGTCGCTCCGGGCGCCGCAACGTCGATGTCGTTGTGGGTCGGGAACCTCGGCTCGACGGCGTGGGGCGCGAAGGCGATCCCGGGCAAGGCTGTCGACGCCAACCGTCGACCCGTGGCGGCCACGCCGGCGACGCACGCACGTGTCGTCGGGACCTGGGTGGCCCTCGACGTCGACGATGAGCGGCAGGTCGAGGCGGCTGCAGCGGCCTCTGTCAGGCCGGCTGAGCTGCCCGCCGCGTTCGCGCCACGCGGCGTCGCGAAGGCCGAGCTCCGGATGTTCGCCCCCACCGCGGAGGGGAACTACCTGCTGCTGATCGACATCGTCACCCCGGCAGCGGGCTCACTGGCCGCCCATGGCGTCGAGCCGACCACCGTTCGGGTGCACGTCATCGAAGCGGTCACGTCGGTCGCGACGCAGATCGTCCCGCTCCCGACGGCCACGCCGGCGCCATAGTCCTCGCTCGATCGGCGGGGCCGCCCTACCATCCGCGGTGATGGTCGAGACCAACGCCGTCGCCGGGTTCCTGCCCTCCGTCCACGGCCTCCATTTCGCGAACCGCTACCCGCCCGGACCGACGCTGAAGCTCGGCGTCGTCGACCCGCGCTGGGTCGGAGTCGGCGACGCCCAGGCGGGTCTGTGCGGCGGGATGAGCTGGTTCGTCCGGGAGTGGTTCGAGGCCGGGCGCGCCGTGCCTTCCGACGTCGGACCGCCCGCGAACGGTTCGCCGCTGTTCCGGGCGATCGTCCGCCGTCAGATCCTGTCGCTCGACTGGCTGCGTGGCCCGGTCCGCTTCTGGCTAGCGGCCTTGGCCTCGCCGGAACGCCTGCGCGAGCGCACGCTCGACGTGGAGTGGCCGAAGATCCG
>DATHTG010000295.1:0-2123 GCA_035463515.1 Candidatus Limnocylindrales bacterium | reverse complement strand
TCGCCAACGCCGCCGGTCCCTTCCGGCGATCGGTCGCACCCGGGATCAGCTCCTCGGCGGATGGTGGTAAGAGGTTGCACGGATCGACCCAGGCGAAGTCGTCGGCAGGCCCTGGCGTAGCCAGAGGCGTCGTTGGCGGAGCCGCGGCCATCCTCTGGCGTTCCGTCACAAGCCGCGCACAATCGGGCGGGTGCGGCGCGGCCGAGGCGATGTACACGAACACCTTGGTCCGCAAGTCCGTCGTGAAGAGCTCCTCCACGTCATCCATCGCGAGCGGGATCGAATCGAGGGACTCCGCCAACGCGCGGGCCTCCGCCGTGCTGACTACTCCGCAGCGAGTTCGAGGCTGACCGGCGGCAGCGGGCAGGAGAGCTCCGAACGTCGCCGGCTCCTGGCCGCCCGGAAGGACGACCAGCTCGTACCGGGGATCAGAGCCGTTCAAGACCTCGCCTGTCGATAGCGTCACCCGGTCTCCTGGGCCGTAGCCACTCGGGCTCACGTCGACGAGGACGTACCACTGGTCCGGTGTCAGGCGTCGTTCGACCGAGTCTGTCCAGGCATCGTCCGGAAGCCACGCCTCGGGGCTCCTCAGGCTCGTCATGAGCTCCGTCGCGGCGCGTTCTTCCTGAGGCGTCATGGATCGCAGGAACTGGCCAGCGCCGTTGGCCGGGTGCCAGAAGAGTGCTGCCGGCCCGTCGGGAGTCGACAGGCGGATCTCGCCCGACGTTACGGAAGCACGAAGGTAGCGACAACCACTGATGTCGCTCGCGGCGATCCGCTCCTCGACGAGTCGGATCCCACGGTCGTTCAGTCGGCGCTGCAGCGTGTCCTGTGTCCCGAAGAAGTCGATTCGGGTCCCATCGGCCCTCTGCAGGCTCGTCAAGAGGAGGCCGTCGCGGAACAGGGTGGTGGGGGTTTCGTCGGCGTAGACCGAGTACACGATCGACTCGTCCGCGGGCTCATCACATGGCCCTGCGAACCCGAAGGGCACCGGCTGGAACGGCACCGATTGGCGCAGCTGCGGCGCCCCGACGACCCAGGCCGCGATCGCGACACCCAGCAGTAGCAGGGCAACCACGAGGAACTGCAAGCTCCGATTCGACGTCGGTCGCCCAACGACGACCGGCTCAATCCGGCGACCCCCTGGCGCGATCCGCATCGCCACGACGGAGCTTGACTCGGTCAGGTTCGGAGCCCGCCGAGCACGGTGCTCCGCGCGCCACTCGAGCGCGTTGCGAACGTCGCGATCCAGGCGATCGTCGAAGTTCATCGCGAATCCTCGTCCAGCTCGCGCCGGAGCTTCGCGCGGGCGAGGCGCAGGCGCGATCGGGTCGTCTCGATGCTCGTTCCCATCAGGTCGGCGGTCTCCTCCACCGAGTAGCCCTCATAGAGGTGAAGCGCGATTGCTGCCCGCTGTTCTGCCGGCAGGCGGTCGAACGCGATCAGCAGCGCGACCCAGGCAGGGTTCGCGATGCCGCGCGGATCGGCCGGCTCGGCGTGGTGGGCCGCTTCGTTGGGGGGCCGGCCAGCGAACCGGCCCCACCACGGCAGCCGGTTAAGCCGGATCGCCTCACGCACGACGATCTGGTCGAGCCAGGGTCGGAGCAGGTTCGGATCGCGCAACGTATGGCGCCGCCGCCAGGCCTGCTCCATCGCGGCTTGGACGGCGTCCTCCACGGAAGCTGGCCCGTGGCACACGAGCGCGGCGAGGCGGACCAGGCGGTCGTAGTGCGCGCCGAAGAAGTCGGTCAGCTGACCCTCGAGGTCGCTGGCGCCCTCCCCGAGTGCCGCGATCGGCCGCCCGGCCATCGTCTGGTCCTGCGCGTCCGGTGACGTGGTCCCTCGTAGTCAGTAGCTGATCCAGCCGGAGAACCGGCCATGGAAGATGCCCGTCGCGAGGTCGAGCACGCCAGAGCCCGTCCAGGAACCCTCGGCGTCCTCGAACCGGCCCGTGCCGGACACGACGGTATTGGTCGTCGTGGTCGTCGCAACGCCGGCGACCGGCGCACTCTGGACACCCTCGTACGTCGCGGTGACGGTCGAGCCATCGGCAGCGACCAGGGTCAGGATCCCGTCCCAAATGGCAACCGATCCCGTCGCCAAGGTGAACTCCGTGCAGTTCG
>DATHTG010000294.1:0-6474 GCA_035463515.1 Candidatus Limnocylindrales bacterium | reverse complement strand
CACGTCTCTGTCTAGAGCAGGAACCGCGCCCCCGGTTCCACGAACTCGATCGGACCGTCGAAGTGCGCCGCGACTGCGGCCATCGTCGCGTCCCGGTCGAACCCCATCTGGATGTGGGTGAGAAGCACGCGCCCGACGCCTGAGCGGGCAGCAAGGCGGCCAACCGATGGCCCGTCGAGATGGAGCGCGTCGGTCGGGACTGGCCCCGGCCCGAACGACACCTCGCTCAGCAACGTGTCGCCCGACTGGATGAGGGGCTCGAGATCGCTCGCTCGTCCGCAATCCCCGGAGTAGACGAGCCCGCTGGACCCTGCCGTCGAGACACGGAACGCGTGGCTGTCGGCGGTGTGTGTCACCCGCGCGCTCTCGACCCGGATATCGCCGATGTCGACTTCCGGCGCGAGGCGTTCGACGTCGAGGGTCGCCGCGGTGAACCCGGGCTCGTCATGAAGGGCGTCCAGTCGCCGGTCGATGCCGTCGGCGGCGATGACCCGCACGTGCCGCGGTGGATCGAACTGCCAGCGCAGGTAGTGGCGAAGCGCGACGAGATCGATGAAGTGATCAGGGTGGAGGTGGCTGACGAGGATCGCATCGATCGAGCTCGGCTCGAGCGTCGCCGCGAGCCGCGGGAACGCGCCCTGGCCGAGGTCGAGGACGATGGACGTCGCGCCGGCACGGATGAGGTACGACGCCCCGACTGAACCGACGCGGTCGGTGTAGGCAGGCCCGGCGCCAAGGACGTCGAGCTCGAGTCGCGCGGACGTCTCGGGGGCCACGGCGGCAGGGTAGCCGACCGCGGCCGGCGGTTGGCGGTCAGTCCGGCTGGTGGCTCGGCGGGCCGCCGCCTTGAGGCGCGTCCGGGGTCGGCCGTGGCGTCCGCGCGGGTCGCGGGGTGGGCTCGGGCTGCCCCGCCGGCTCGTTGGGAGTACGGGGCGTGGCCTCGGGCCGCTCGGCTGGTTGCTTCGTCGGCTTGGCCGTGGGCTCGGGCCGCTCCGCGGGTTCCTTGGTCGGCTTGGGCGTCGCGGCCCCGCCGGCTGACCCACCCGTGCCGGAGCCGCCGTTGTTCGCACCGCCGGCCGCCGGCGTCGGCTTCGGGACGTCGTGGACCCGATCGATCGCCGTCGCGCTCCGCTCGATCGCGCGTTCGACGGCTCGGGTGATCGCGGCGGCTGCCTGCGCTGGGACGTGGGCGATCAACGCCTGGAGGACTTCGACGTTCCGACCGATGCCGGTCTCGAACGCCGCGGCGGCGACGGGGTCGTTCGCGGCAAGGACCTCCGAGGACGCCTCGGCCATGATCCGTTCGTAGGCGGCGAGGGCGGCGGCTGCTGCGACGTGATCCCCCGCCCGGGCTGCGGCGTCGGCCTCGGCGAGTCGCTGCGCCAGTCGATCGAGCTCGGCGATGGCGCGCTCGGACGGGTCCGTGGGAAGCGTGACCTCCTCCACGAACAGGCGTGCCTCGTACAGCGCACCGCCAGGGCCAGACGCTGCGGCTGCCACACCGGCGACCGAGACGAGCAGCGTCGCGGCGGCCATGAGCGACAGCGCCGTCCGGCGGACCGCCCGCGGGGAGCGCGTCACGTCGCCGCTGGTCCCGGCTCCGGGCTGCACGATCGTCAACGCGGCGTCCGCTCGTTCGAGATCGGCGTGGCGGTGTGCGTGCGCGAGCACGCGTGCACGCATCCTCGACGTCGTCGCCAGATCCGGCGACAGGCGGAACTCGGCGTACGCCTCGAGGCGCCGCCGGAACCGCACGTCCCCGGCCATCACATCGATCATCCCGTCTGTCATCGGCCGACCCGCCGCCCGTCCGAGGCGGCGTCGTCGCCGCCCGTCGTCGTCGACTCGTCGATCCTGAGCTGTCGCCGCATCGCGGCGATGGCCCGGAACTGGAGCCCGCGGATCGTGCCTTCCTGTTTGCCCATCACCACGGCGGCTTCCCGGGCGGACAGGCCGCCGAAGAAGCGCAGCGCGATGGCATCTCGTTGTTCGTCCGTCAACGCCGCGAGAGCGGCCGCCACTTCGTCGAGTTCCTGACGGTGCACCGTGACCTCATCGGGTCCGGCATCCCGCCCGGCGTGCTGCGTCGCGGCCTCCAGATCGAGGTGATCGTGGCGGGTCCGCACGTGGTCGATGACGCAATTCCTGGCCAGCCGGAAGAGCCAGCCCCCGAACGGGATGCCCCGCGCCTCGTAGCGAGGGAGGGCCTCCAGGGCCTTGACGAAGACGAGCTGCGTCAAGTCCTCCGCGTCCGACGGGCGGTGGACACGGCTGGCGATATAGCGGTAGACCGGCAGGTGGTAGTGATCGAACAGGAGTCCGAACGCCCAGGCGTCTCCCACCCGGGCTTCCTGCACCAGCCGCTCGATCGCGGTTTCGTCGAGGGTCACAACGAACGTCCCGCGATGGCGTTAGGTTCGGTGGCGATGGGCACCGCGACCGGATCGGCACCGCGCCTGAAGACCAGGTCGTCGAACCCGGCGGCGATGGCCGCCTCATACCCGTCATCCAGCGCCCACGCGAACGTGTCCGCTCGATGGGCGTCGGAGCCGATCGTGATGCGCCGCCCGCCGAGTTCTCGGAACCTGGCGACGATCGAGCGCGATGGGTAGATCTCCTTCGACTCCTGGCGGAGGCCGCTGGTGTTGATCTCCATCGCGGCGCCTGCGTCCACGACGGCCTTGAGCACCGGCTCGTACAGCTCCGGCGCGCGGCCGAGGTCGGCGGCGGTCACATGAGGAGCGAGGTAGCGCTTCACGACGTCGATGTGACCGATGGCGTCGAAGAGGCCCGACTGCGCGGCAGCCTCGACCTCCGCGAAGTACGGCCGGACGATGTCCTGGAGAGACTTGCCGGCGACCCAACGCGCGACATTGGACGGGTCGTACGGTGAGCCGCGGTACACGTGGACCGAACCGATCGTGAAGTCGTACGCGTGGCGCCTCAGATGGTCGCGGATGTCGTCCGCCCAGCCGCTGTCCCATGTGATCTCGACGCCGAAGCGGATCGCGAGGCCGCGATCCGCCCATCGCGCCGCGGCATCGCGGACGATGCGCTCTCGTCGCTCGAACGTCGCGTACCCGTAGGCAGGCGTGCCCGGCGCGAAGTCCACGTGGTCGGTGATGGCGATCTCCGGGATCCCGCGCTCCACCGCCTGCGTCGCGTACACATCGATCGGGACGTCGCTGTCGGGCGATAGATCCGTGTGCAGGTGGGCGTCGAGCGGCAGATCCCGCGCCTGGCGATCGGTCATCGCGCGTCCCCCGGTCGCGATGTCATCCCGAGGTCACACCCAGCTCTCGCCCGACCGTCGCGAATGCCTCGAGCGCACGGTCGAGCTGTTCGTCCGTGTGGGCGGCGGTCACGATCGTCCGGATCCGAGCCTGGTCCAGCGCGACCGTGGGATACACGACCGGCTGGGCGAACACGCCTTCACCCATCAGTCGATCACTGAAACGCATCGCCGTCTCCGGGTCGCCCATCATCACCGGCGTGATCGGCGTCTCGGACCGACCCGTGTCGAAGCCGAGGCGCGCGAGCTCGGACTTGAAGCGGCGGGTGTTCGTCCAGAGCCGCTCGAGGAGGTCAGGCTCGTCCTGCATGACCCGGATCGCCTCCCGGCACGCGGCGACGACTGCCGGCGGATGCGAGGTCGAGAACAAGAAGGGCCGCGCCCGCTGGGTAAGGATCTCCCGGAGCGCGATGCTGCCTGCGACATACCCGCCGAGCACGCCGACAGCCTTGCTCAATGTCCCGACCTGGATCGCGACTCGCCCGTGGAGACCGAAATGGTCGACGCTGCCGCGCCCGTCACGGCCGAGGACACCCGACGCGTGCGCGTCGTCGACGAAGACCGCGGCTCCGGCCGCCTCGGCGGCCTCGACGATACCCGGCAGGGGTGCGATGTCGCCGTCCATCGAGAACACCCCGTCGGTGACGACAAGGATCAGCCGGTACGGCTCGCCGGTGCCCTCGCGGCCATGCTCGACGGCCTCGTCGAGGACGGCCTTGAGCCCCTCGACGTCAGCGTGCGGATAGATCTTTCGAGGAGCCTTCGACAGGCGCATGCCGTCGATGATCGAGGCATGGTTCAGGCTGTCGCTGACGATGAGATCCGTCTCGCCGGTGATCGTCGGGATGACCCCGGTGTTCGCGGTGAAGCCCGACTGGAACGTCAGGACGGCCGGGGTGCCCTTGAACTCGGCCAGCTCGGCTTCGAGCGCCTCGTGAATCGCCATCGTGCCGGCGATCGTCCGGACCGCTCCTGAGCCGACGCCGAAGTCACGCACGGCAGCGAGTGCCGCGTCGCGCAGCCGGGGGTGGTGGGTCAACCCCAGGTAGTCGTTCGACGACAGGCTGATCACTCGCTTCTCGTCGACCGACGCGATCGGTCCCTGCGCCGACGACATCACGCGGAGCGCGCGGTACAGGTGGCGCTCGCGGAGGGCCGCGACCTCGTCATCGAGGAAGTCGAGCGGATCGCGCTTCGGCGTCGTCGTCATCGTGTGCCGGGTCGGGTGCATCGGAGCGGCATCGTCATCACCTCACGCCGTCCAGTCCATCACCACTTTGCCGGACGACCGGGTACGTGCGGCCGCGAACGCAGCCTCGTAGTCGCGGTACCCGAAACGGTGGG
The DNA here is from genome assembly GCA_035463515.1 of Candidatus Limnocylindrales bacterium. Classification (GTDB taxonomy): domain Bacteria; phylum Chloroflexota; class Limnocylindria; order Limnocylindrales; family CSP1-4; genus SPCO01. Next base: position 1,838 of record DATHTG010000294.1, on the reverse strand, counting down.
TTATCACGGGCCGGATGTCGAGCCCGGACTTGAGCAACACCGACATCTTGTACCAGGTCTCGTACATCTCCCGGCCGTAGATGCCGAGGAGGTGGAGCTGGTCGAAGACCACGCGGCTGATGTCGATCGGGATCTCCTCGGTCGGGATGCCGAGGATCGCCATGCCGGCCCCGTGCGCCATGTTCGACAAGGCGTCTCTGAGCGCCCCGGCGTTGCCGGACATCTCGAACACGACGTCGAACCCCTCGACCATGCCGAGCTCGCGCTGGGCATCCCTGACGTCGCGCTTCCGCGGGTCGACGACGAGCGTCGCGCCCATGGTCGTGGCGAGCTCGCGGCGCGTCTCGTTGGGTTCGCTCACAACGATGAATCGGGCCCCGGCGTGGCGTGCGACGCCGATCGCCATCAGGCCGATCGGACCGGCTCCGACGACGAGCACGTCCTCGCCCAGCACCGGGAAGGCGAGAGCGGTATGCACGGCGTTCCCGAACGGGTCGAAGATCGCCATGACGTCCTCGTCGATGCCCGGCCAGTGGTGCCACACGTTCGTGACGGGCAGCACGACCTGCTCTGCGAACGCGCCGTCTCGCTGCACGCCGAGGCCGACGGTGTTCGCACAGAGGTGCCAGCGGCCGGCGCGGCAGTGGCGGCATCGACCGCAGATGACGTGGCCTTCGCCGCTGACGATGTCGCCCGGCGCGAGGTCGCGGACGCTGCTGCCGACCTCGAGGACCTCCCCGACGAATTCATGCCCGACGATGAGCGGCGCGCGGATCGTCTTCTGCGCCCACGGGTCCCAGTCGGCGATGTGCAGGTCGGTGCCGCAGATGCCGGTCTTGCGCACGCGGATCCGAACGTCGTCGATGCCCATGTCGGGCTCCGGGACGTCACGAAGCTCGAGGCCGGGGGCAGCCTCGGTCTTGACCAGCGCCTGCATGGCGCGAGCGTACCGCGGGGCGTTCAGTGGAAGACGGGGTGGTCCGCGGTAGTGGTGCGCGGTAGCGACAGCCCCGACGCTAGGTGGCGTCCGTCCAGTCGATCACGGGGTTCTCGACGGAGCCGATGCCGTCGATCTCGCAGCGGACGCGGTCGCCCGGCTCCAGGAAGACCGGTGGGTCCCGGAAGACGCCGACGCCCGAGGGCGTCCCCGTCGAGATGACGTCGCCGGGTTCCAGTGTGACGGACCCCGAGATGAAGGCGATGAGCTCCGGGACGCCCCACATCATGTCGACGGTCGAGCCGTCCTGCATCGGGTGCTCCTGACCGTCCGGCGTGATCCGCCAACTGCGGAGACGCACGCCCGTGTCGAGGTCGATCTCGTCGGGTGTCACGAAGACCGGGCCCATGGGCAGGAACGTGTCGCTGCCCTTGGCCCGCAGCCACTGCCCGTCGCCCTTCTCGCCTTCGTTGAGCGCGGCCGGGACGCCCTGCCAATCGCGGGCGCTCACGTCGTTCACGACGACATAGCCGGCAACGTGGCTCATCGCGTCGTCGACCGAAACGCGTCGCGCCGTCTTGCCGATGACGACGCCGAGTTCGACCTCCAGATCGAGCGCATGGGTGCCCTCGGGCCGGATGATCGGCTCGCCGCTCGCGATCACCGCGTTCGCGAACTTCGAGAAGAGCACGGGCCGGCTCCGCGGGTCGCGGCCGCCTTCCGCGACGTGTTCGCGGTAGTTCAGTCCGACGCAGATCACCTTGCCCGGCTTCGAGATCGCTGGTCCGGGTGCGAGGTCCCCGATCGGCGTCGGGGATCCGTCGACGTCGACCATCCCATCGCCATCGATCTGACCGAGGTTCACTCCACCGACATCGATGCCCTCGGGGAACGTCTCGTC
>DATHTG010000293.1:0-2877 GCA_035463515.1 Candidatus Limnocylindrales bacterium | reverse complement strand
AAGGGCTACCAGGTCGCGGTCGAGGCCGGCCGTATCCCGGCGCCGACGACGGCTGCCGACGGCCGGACGGTCTTCCGGACCGGCGCCCTGGCGAAGCCGCTCGATTTCTTCGCGTATCTCGTCGCCGATCGGCCTGGTGCGTACAAGGATTCGACCGTCACGGCGAACGTGCTCGGTCGAAACGTGTCGGTCACGGTCCGTGGCTGGACGGACGACGCGGCGTGGGCCCAGCGCGTCCGTAGGCTCCTCGGCTCCGGGCTCCCGGCGCTGAGTGAGCGGATCGGTCTGCCGTGGCCCGACTACGACAAGCCACTCGTCGTGACCGAGGCGGTGAGTCGGTCGACCGGCGGCTACGCCGGGATCTTCGACCCATCGGCAGGGGAGGTGGCGATCGCCTACTACGCCGACGACTTCGTGGTCCTCCACGAGGCCGCGCATACCTGGTTCAACGGCTCGATCCTCGCCGACCGCTGGTCGAACGAGGCGTTCGCGTCGTACTACGCCGAGCTCGCCGCTGCGGACATCAAGACGAAGGTGACGACCGACCGACTCACCGCGGAGCTGCAGAAGTCGAAGGTCCCGCTCAACGCGTGGGGCCCGGTCGGCACGCTGGAGGTGCCACAGGAGGACTACGCCTACGCCGCGGCTCTCGTGCTCGCGCGCGAGATCGCGAAGCGCGCCGGCGAGCGCGGCCTGCGCGATGTGTGGGGCGATGCGGCTGAGCGCATCAGCGCCTACCAGCCGTCGAGCGGCGGAGAAGAGATCGTCGGCGGTCCGGTGGACTGGCGCGGGCTCCTCGATCTCCTCGAGGAACGGGCGGGGACGAGCTTCGACGATCTCTGGCGTGCCTGGGTCGCGCGGCCCGAGGACCTGCCGCTGCTCGACGCGCGCATCGGCGCTCGCGAGCGATACGACGCCTTCGTCAACACCGTCGATGGCTGGCACGTCCCGCTGTCGATCCGGGATTCGATGCGCGCGTGGCGGTTCGACCAAGCGATGACGCTGATGCAAGGCGCGGACTCGGTGCTCACGTTGCGGAAGCGCGTCGAGGACGCGGCCACCGACGCGGGCCTGACCCCGCCGAAGACGCTTCGTGACGCGTTCGAGGACGATGACGGGTTCGAAGATGCGCTCGCCGAGGGTGGCGCGGAGCTCGAGGCGATCGAGCGCTACACCGACGCGGTCGCGCAGCGACCGGCTGAGACGACGCCGATCATGGCACTCGGGCTGATCGGTCAGACGCCGGATGTCCAGCTCGCCGCCGCCCGCGACGCCTTCGCGCGCGGCGACCTGGCCGCGTCGGCGGAGGCCTCCGACCATGCTGCAGCGTCCTGGCTCGATGCAGAACCATCGGGCCAGCGACGAGCGTTCAGCATCGTGGCCATCATCGTCGCCCTGCTGTTCATCCTGACGCTCATCGTCGTCAGCTTCCGTCGCCGCCGACGACGCTGGTACCAGGCAACACGCATCGAGCCCTGAGGGGAGGGGCCCGATGAGCCCGGATGACCGGCGGTGTGCCATCGCGTACTCGTACGGCGGCGGTGCTGCCGCGTCGTGACGCCGCTTCCGCATGTGCATCGACTACACTCGCCGCCTCGCCGGAGCCGGAGGGCGCGCGACCCGAGGTGACGTCGACATCGGATTGACCGCACCAGGAGCCGACCCGGACCGCATGGGCATCCAGCGCGCGCGACCGTCGACCGAGATCCTGTCCGGAGACTCCGCCGACGTCTACTTCGCGAGGGCGGAGAGCATCCTCGAGGCTGAGGGGCTCGACCCGCTCGTCACGATGGAGGTCTTCACCCGACGCGAGGCCGTGCTCTGCGGCATCGACGAGGCCAAGAACCTGCTCGGTCATGTCCTCGCGGAGTGCGATCCGAGCGAGACGCAGGTCGAGGCGCTGTCGGATGGCGACCGGATCGCGCCGCGCGAGGTCGTCCTCCGGATCCGTGCCCGCTATCGGCGTTTCGGGCTGTACGAGACCGCACTCCTTGGGATGCTCGCCCAATCGACGGGCTGGGCGACCGCGGCCCGTGAGATCGTCGACATCGCAGCGCCGGAGCCCGTCATCAGCTTCGGAGCCCGGCATGTCCACCCGGACATCACCGACGTGCTCGATTACGCCGCGATCGTCGGCGGCTGTGTCGGCGCGTCGACGCCGGCTGGTGCCCGGCTCGCCGGACTCGCGCCCACGGGGACGATGCCGCACTCCCTCGTGCTGATCTTCGGTGACACGGTCGAGGCTGCTCGCGCGTTCGACCTCCACCTGGGACCGGAGGTACCGCGGATCGTCCTCGTCGACACGTTCAAGGACGAGGCGGAGGAAGCGCTGCGCGTGGCGCACGCGCTCGGCGACCGTCTGTACGGCATCCGGCTGGATACGCCGTCCGAGCGTGGCCGTGTCACGGCTGATCTCGTCACAGAGATCCGTGCTCGCCTCGACCAGGAGGGCTACCAGCACGTCAAGATCGTCGTATCGGGTGGCCTGAACCCGGACCGCGTCCGCTATTTCAAGGAGGCCGGGGCGCCGGTGGACTCCTACGCGGTCGGCTCGCACATCAGCGGGGCCTCGCCGATCGATTTCACCGGCGACATCAAGGAGATCGACGGCCGGCCCATCGCCAAGCGTGGCCGCATCCCCGGGATCACCTACTCGCCGCGGCTGCAGCCGGTCGACCTGGCGCAGTACCGGCAACAGGTGGCGGAGCCGGTCTCCGGCTAGGGGATCGTCGCGCGCGGATCGTTCTTGGGGGCGGGATCTCGTCGGGCGCGGGGGATCCTGTCGGACGCGGGACTTCGTCGGGGTGCAGATCTCGTCGGGCGCCGGATCTCCACGTGATCCAGCGGGCGCTCGAACCGACCCTCATCGGTCGGATG
>DATHTG010000292.1:0-3243 GCA_035463515.1 Candidatus Limnocylindrales bacterium | reverse complement strand
GGAGATCTTCGAGATGGCCGAGGCGACGTCGGGCGACCTCGTGGATCCGGCGTACCTGGCGGCTCGCGAACTGAGCGTCAAGCTCGCCGGTCCAGAAGGACTCGACCGCGTCCTCGACAAGTACGACCTCGACTGCCTCGTCTCACCGGCGTACGCCGTGGGCTACTCGGCCGCGGCCGTCGCCGGCTACGCGAGCATCGCGGTGCCCGCCGGGGTCGCCGCCGACGGTCGCCCGGGCAGCGTCTTCATGGCCGGGCGCTTCCTCGACGAACCGAAGCTGATCGCACTCGCGTATGACCTCGAGCAGGAGCTGGGTCCACGCGACCTGCCGAAGTTCCTCGGGTCCGTCCCCGGACCGTTCGCGGACGCGGGCATCTGCGCTGCGCTCGCGGCGGGTGCCGATGCCGATCGATCCGTCAGGCAGGCGTCGGAGGCGCCGCTCGCCGGATCGGCGCGACGGTCGGCACGGGCTCGTTGGTGAGGAAGTCGAGGATGATCGCGTTGCACAGCGCAGGCTTCTCCTGAAGGAGGAAGTGCGAGGTGCCCGGGACGACCGCGAGCTCGGCCTGCTGGAGCGCGCCGTAGAAGTCGATCTGGTGGCTGATCGGCGTGATGTCGTCATCAGCCACCATCACCAGCGTCCGGTGCGTGATCTGACCCACTTGCTCGGGTGTGAACCTGGGCTCGCGTGAGCTCAGTTCGAAGTCCTTGCGCGTGACGATCGCGAAGTGCTCCTCGCCGTCCGGAGAGACGGCACCGTAGCTCGAACCCAAGAACTTCACGGTCTCGGCGACCATGGCGTCGATGTCGATCTCGCCTCCGGACGCGTCGGCCGCGACGTCGTAGCCGCCGCTGATCTCGATCAGCTGGCGGACCAGCTCCGGTCGGCGCATCGTCAGGTCCAGGGCGACGGCGGCACCGATGCTGTGGCCGAGGACGTGGGCGGATCCTTCGCCCACCTGCTCGATCAGCGCCGCCACGTCCGTCGAGAAGGACTCGAGCGAGAACGGGCCCTCGCGATCGGCGGTCCGGCCATGACCCCACAGATCCGTCGCGATGACGCGGAAGTGTTCGGCCAGCGGCCCGACGTTATGTTCGAAGAAGCGGGAGTCCACGGCGCCGCCGTGGAGCAGGACGAGTGGGTCGCCACTCCCCTGCTCCTCGTACCAGATAGACCCCTGCGGCAGGTCGAGATATGGCATCGGTCGATTCTACGGGCGCTCCCGCCGTCAGGCGCTGACAGCTTCTCGATCGGTGGGTGGCGGCCACGACCCAGGCGGCGGGTCCTCCAACCCTTCGCCCCACACCTCCGGGCCGCAGAAGTATCCCCGTGGTGGCGGCGCACCGGCGGGCAGCGCCGCGAGGGAGGTGTGGTCGCCAGCCCATGTCGCAACCGTCTCGGCCAGCCACGCGTCGATCTCTCCGAACGCGGTCCACCGTCGGAAGTCCCAACCTGCCTCCAGGCAGATCCGCTCGAGTGACCGCTTGGCGAACACGATGTCGCTGTAGCCCGCCGCGTATCGGTCGCTCTCGCCGTCGCCGATGAAGACCACGCGCCGGCCAGCGGCTCGATGTGCCAGCACCCGTTGCCGCTTGCATGTCCCGCAGACGAAGCAGGTCGGGTGACCGTTCGGGAACTCCAGTGTCGGGCGACGGCCGTGGAACACCGTGCGGGCCGTGGCCACGGGAATATCGGACAAACCAAGACGCTCGAGCGCCGGGCCGATGAAGTAGCCGAAGCCGTCCGACACGATCTCGACCGGGATCCCGGCGGCACGCGCCCGCTCGACGAAGGGGACGAACCCGGGGTCGTGCGGTTGCTCGGCGGCAGTCGCCAGCATGGCGTCCGGATCTGCGTCGATCTGCGACATCTCCCACGACATCAGCCGCCGCGAGCCCATGCGACCCGCGTCGTACAGCGCCGCCGCGTCCTCCCAGACGCCCGGCACATGGCGCGCCATGACCTGGTCGGTCACATCCGTCAGCGCGATCGTGCCGTCGTAGTCGACGAGGATCGCGAGCGGCGGATCGCCGGCGCGAAGCGGCGGGACGGACGGTGCCGTCACGCCGGCGCGGGACGCATCGATGCCCGACGCGTCAGCGCGACGCCCAGGACGATGATCAGCCCACCGACGACCTGCGCCGGCCGGATCGGCTCGCCCAGGAAGATGAACGCGAGCACGACGGCCATCGCCGGCACGAACGACTGGAGCGTGATCACCCGCGTCGGGCCGAGGAGCCGGACGCCGTTGAACACGATGACGTTCGCGAGAGCGGCGGCGAACACGCCGGAATAGGCGATCGCCAGCACGAGCGGGACGATCTTCGCCGCCTGCTCCGGCCCGACCGCGCCCGGAGCCAGAAGCTGGGCGAGACCTGGCGGGATCAGCACGATCGTCCCGCCGATCGTCGCCCATGTCGTCAGGACGAGCGGCGAGTGGCGCCGCAGGACCGGAGCCGCGAACGCCGTGTACGCCGCCCAGCACGCCGCCGCGGCAAGGGTCAGCACGCTCCCGACGAAGGACCCGCTCATCGAGATGCCCACGCCGGCCGCGATGACGACAACGACACCGAGGAACGACAGGGCGGCACCCACGAACTTCATGGGTGTCAGCGTGTCGGCGCCGGCGACGACGGCGAGGACCGCCACGAGGACCGGGGTGGAGGCGATGATCAGCGCGCTATCGCCCGCCGGGATGGAGATCAGGCCGGTCGTCCACAGGATCTGGTACAACCCGAAGCCCAATCCGCCGAGGATCAGGATGCGGACGGTGTCGGGACGCGGGAACCGGACGGCGCCCTCCGTCCAGCGCAGGATCACGAGCAGCGCGATCGATGCGAGCGCGTAGCGCAGCATCGTGAAGCCGACCGGCGGCAGCGTCGCGATGGCGTCCTTGACGACGATGAAGTTCGCCGCCCAGAGGACCATGACGGCGAGGACCGCGCCCTCGGCGAAGGGGCGATCGGCGAATCGCCCGGAGATGCGCTGGTCGGCAGACAGTCGAACGCCCGCCGATCTGTCGGCGGGCGTCGGTGCGGCGGACGTCGCAGCGGCGTCCGGCGCGTCGGGGTCGATCGGTCGCCGTCGCGTTCGGGTCAGACGGCGTCGCGGTCGAGCTCGAGGAGCTCCTCGTCGTCCTCTTCGGTGAGCTTCAACCAGACGAACAGGCCCGCGAGCACGGCGAGCGGGATGACGATCAATGCGGCAAGCGTGATGCCGAGGGCGACGGCAACGGTCTTGAG
>DATHTG010000291.1:0-2118 GCA_035463515.1 Candidatus Limnocylindrales bacterium | reverse complement strand
CGCCGGTGCTCTTGTGACCGAACCGCGACTCGCCACACTCCCGGCGCGGGTCCTTGATGCGAGGGGAGTCGAGTACGAGGCCGAGGGCATCATCGAGGCGATCCGGCGGTGGGCCTACCGGTACGGCGAGCCGCCGACGGTCGCCGACTGGGATCCGACCCGGGCATATCGGATCGGTCAACAGCGGCGAGCCGTGCGTTTCCACGCCGGCGAGTGGCCGTCCGCCGACATCGTTCGCACGGCGTTTCGGACCTTCAACGCCGCCGTGGAGGCCGCGGGCATCACGCCGCAGCCCACCCCGCGTCGTGCGCCGCCGCGCGTGGCGATGCGGCCGCCCCGGACCCCGGACTCGGCGTCGCGGCTCCTGTCGGTTGCCATGGAACAAGCCCGTGCGGACGTCCGCCGGCGCGGGCCAGAGCAGATTGCCGACCAGCTCCGGGCGGTCTCAGGCGCCCGCAGAGCCGGTGATCCTGACGCTCTGCGGGCAGAGCTCGTTCGGCTCGTCGGGCGGGTCCTCGCCTGGGCCGACGCGCTGCCCGAGCAGGCGCGATGATGCACCGGTGATCGACGAGGGCACGACATTCGGTGCGCGCGTCGCGCGCCGGCTGCGCGAGGAGGAGGTTGCCTGGGTCACGACGGTGTCACCGTCGGGCGCGCCGCTTCCCCGTCCCGTCTGGTTTCTGTGGGACGGTGCCGAGTCCGTGCTGGTCTACAGCCGGCGCGGGACTCGGATCCGCAACATCCAGGCCAATCCGCGTGTGACGTTCAGCTTCGACGGCGACGGTCGTGGCGGCGACATCATCGTGCTCACCGGACGGGCCAGCGTCGAGCGCGCCGCCCTGGGCGCCGAGCGCGACGAGGCCTACCTCGCGAAGTACGCCAGCCAGATGGATCGCCTCGGCATGGCGCTCGAAGATTTCATCGCCCGGTTTCCCGTGCCGGTCAGGATCCGCTTCCTCCGGCTCTACGGACACTGAGGCTCGACCGGCAAGGGGGATGCAGGGTGAGCGTTGAGTTCTGGCGTATGGGCGCGACGCCTGTTCCGAGCGTGCAGATCGAGCGGTTCGCTCGCGAGTTCGAAGCCGCCGGGTGGGACGGGTTCGCCGTCGGCGAAGCGCACGGACTGCTTCCGGACCCCTACATAGTCCTCGGACGCGGCGCCGCGGCCACCACGACGCTCAGACTCGGTACCGCGGTCGCGGTTCCCCTTCGTTCGCCGCTCCTCGCGTCGAGCGCGATGGCGACGCTTCACGGCCTCACGAGCGGCCGGACGAGCTTCTCGATCGGCCGCGGTGACGGCGCGGTGAAGGTGCTCAAGCGCAAGCCGATGCGGGTCGCGGAGTTCGACGCCTACCTCACGAAACTTCAGGCGTACCTGCGCGGTGAGGAAGTCGATGTCGACGGCGTCGCCACCTCGATGGCTCGCGTATACGACATCGATCCGTCGCTCCGGCTCCCCAAGCCGATGATCGACGTCGCCGCGACTGGGCCGCGAACGATCGAGGTCGCGGCGAAGACGGCGGACGGGGTCAGCTTCTCGGTAGGGGCTGACGTCGAGCGTCTCCGGCGGAGCGTCGAGCTCGTCCGCGACACCTGCAACCGCATTGGACGCGACTTCGAGTCCCTTCGGCTCGGCAGCTACCTTCAGGTCGCGGTCACCGACGATGATCGAAGCGCGCGCGAGGCGATCCGTGGGCTCGTGGTGACGCACGCGCGGTTCTCCGGTTGGGAGCCCAGGCGTGCGGCCGACGTCAGCGACGAAGCGCACACGACGTACCGTCACGCCCTGGAAACGATGGAGTCGGTCTATCACGCGTCCCGCGGCGGTGTCGCCGTCCGGGAGGGTGGGCGAGCCGGGGAGATCGATTTCTACCCTCACGAGGCCGGCGGCGACGACCTCATTGACCAGTTCGCGATCGCTGGGTCGCCCGAGTACTGCGCGGAGCGGCTTCAACAGATCATCGACCTCGGAATCACGCGCTTGATGATCGGAACGCGGGCGGTTGGCGTCGATCTCGACGAGTCCAACGCGATGCGGATCGGACGCGAGGTCTTACCGCTCCTGCGCCATTAGTCGGTCTGGTCATCGAGGGCGGCAGCTGCCGTGGCCTAGTCACC
>DATHTG010000290.1:0-3026 GCA_035463515.1 Candidatus Limnocylindrales bacterium | reverse complement strand
CGTCCCAACATCTTCCCGATCAACGACCCGATCGGCGCCGTCGTCTGGGGCATGGACACCTCGAACGTCGACCGGGTCTTCGTGGCCGGTCACGTCCTGATGCGTGACGGCGTCCTCGCCGCCGACGTCGAGCGGGCGCGCGCCCTCGCGGTCGCGGCCCGCGAACGGATCTCGGCGCCATCCGGACCAGCGCCGGGCTCCGTACCCGAGGGTGTCGCATGAGCGAAGCCGCCACCCGCCGAAGGACGTCGTCCGCCCTTACGTCGTTCGTCGTGGCGTCGCGGTACCTGCCGGTCTACATCGCGATCGCGCTGCTCATCCTCGTGGCCGCGATCTGGGCTCCCGAGACCCTCGCCAAGGTCCCACTCCGGGGTATGGCTCCCTTCGCGGCGGTGCTCGGCATCGCCGCCCTCGGCCAGATGTTGGTCGTCATGACCGGAGGGATCGACCTCAGCGTCCCCGGGACGATGAGCCTGGCGGCGGTGATCATGATCGGGGTCGGCGCCGGGTCAGACGCGAACATCGGGACCGCGATCGGCACGGCGCTCGCCTTCGCCGCGATCGTGGGGCTCGTCAACGGCATCCTGATCGGCGGCCTGAAGCTGAACCCGCTGATCGTCACGCTAGCCGTGGGTCTGATCGTGATCGGTCTCGTGAATCGCTACGGGCGCACCTTCCCGGTCCAGAACCCGGTCCCCGAGGGCTGGTCGGACTGGGTCGCGACGCGGGTGGTCGGGGTGAGCGCCGTCTTCTGGATCGGCCTCGGCCTCACGATCGTCGTCAGCGTCGTGCTCCGGTACACGGCCGTCGGCCGCCGGTTCCGGGTGGTCGGCGCCAACCCGGTCGCATCCGGCGTCGTGGGCCTCCGGGTGAGCCTGAACCAGATCATGGTCTACATGGTCGCCGCGGTCCTCTACGCGGTGGCCGGCCTGGCGCTGGCCGGGCGGATCGGCCGGCCGGGCGTCTACGTCGGCTCCGAATACCTCCTGGCGCCGATCGCGGCGGTGGTGATCGGCGGCGCTTCGCTGACCGGAGGACTCGCCAGCCCGATCTCCACGTTCGCGGCGGCGCTCTTCCTCACCGGCCTCAACCAGATGATGCTGGTCATGGGGCTGCCCACCGCCCTGCAATCCGTGGTGTTCGGCCTCGTGATCATCGGCGGCATGCTGGTCTCCGGCGACCGGATCATCCGCGGCGTGGAGCAGGTGCTGCGAGAACGCAGACGATCGACGACACGTGCCGCCGGCGCGTCCGGCGGCGGCACCGGATGAGAAAGGAGGCACGCACCGACACGACCGAACGACAGGCGATGGCGAGCGCCATCGGAAGGAGGGGGAGAAACACATGAAGCGAGCGAGGATCGTCGGCATCGCGCTGGTGCTCGCCCTGGTGGCGGCAGCCTGCGGCGGTGACGACGGCGATACGAACGACGGAGGGACCGGCGGCGACTCGCCGAGCGCCGGAACCGGGGCGTTGGCGGAATTCGGCGAGAGCATCGACGCCGACCCGGCGCTCGTGGAGAAGGCTCTCGGGCCCGTGGAACCGTCGGACGAGGACAGCTGGAACATCATCCTGGCGTCGATCGCGCGCGCCGAGCAGGACCTCGACCAGGCCACGATCGACAAGGCCATGGAGTGCTTCAACAACCAGGAGTGCGACACCGGCACCGGTGGCGACGTCGTCATGGGATACGCCGACGGCGGCGGCGACACGGTGAACGTGTGGCGCGCCGTGAGCCACATGGAGGCGATCCTCCAGGCGCTCACGTACGAGGACATCGGGACGATCGTCTCCACCGAAGCGAACTTCGGCGGGCCGACCTTCGATCCGACGATCGCCGAGAACGACATCCGGTTCTTGATCGGCCGGGGCGTCGACTTCATCGTGGGCTACCCCGACATCGGGGTTGGGCTCGCGGAGGAGGTCCTCGAAGCCGAGGCTGCGGGCATCCCGTACATCCCGTTCTCGGCAGGCTACGTCGGTCTTCCCGGTACGGAAGGCGCCCTCACGCCCGGTGAGGACTACCTGACCGTGGTCGGCGAGGACCTCTGCGCGCTCGGCCAGAGCTTCGCGGACACCCTCAACACCGGTGTCGAGAGCGGGGAGGTGGCGATCCTCGGCGGGACGCCGAACAACGCCCTCTCGCTCGGTTGGCAGCAATGCACGATCCCAGCGCTGGCGGATGGCGTCGATCTGGTGAACCCGCCGCCGAACGAGAACACCACGACCGGCGACACGTTCTGGGCGGACGGCGCGATCCCCGGAGTGTTTCAGGGGCTGCTCACGAAGAACCCCGAGATCAGGGGATACGCGTACGAGTACGCGGACGGGATGAACACCGGCCTCAAGGAGTACGAGGCGCTCGACATCCCGGTGGAGAACCTGACGCTCGCGTTGCGCACCGACGAGCAGACGCTGTTCTGCGATTGGGTCGACCGGGCCGAGCCGACGTACCAGATCTTCTACTCGGCCGGTGGCAACTTCCAGTCCCGTGTCGGGGTGACGGCAGCGATGATGAACATCGCCGGCGCACCGATCCCGGCCGAGATCGTCGTCCCGCACGTGATGCGGGAGGTGACAGAGGCGGACTGCAACCCCGACCGGGTGAATCCGTACGTCTCGGGAACCTCGCTGGTGCCCGATCCGGTCCTGGGGCTGATGTTCGCCGCCTGATGGAACAACGCGATACCGGAGGAGGGTCGGCGCCCCCGAGCCTGGTCCTCGAGCTGACCGGGGTCTCCCGGCAGTTCGGGGCGGTCCGAGCGCTGACCGACGTCAGCTTCGACTGTCGCGCCGGCGAGGTCCACGCCGTCGTCGGCGAGAACGGGTCGGGGAAGTCGACGCTCCTCGGGATCGCCAGTGGGTTCGTCGACCCCGATCGGGGTTCGGTCCGGATCGGGGGCGAACCCCTCCGCCGGGATTCCCCGGCACGGGCCAGGAAGCTGGGTCTTGCGATGGCCTACCAGGACACGTCGCTGATCCTCCCCGAACCCGTGAAGAACAACCTCTTCCTCGCGGCGCCCGAT
>DATHTG010000289.1:0-7593 GCA_035463515.1 Candidatus Limnocylindrales bacterium | reverse complement strand
ATGCGCGCTGCGCGCAGCCGCGCCAGGCCGTCGCGATCGAGCGTCGCGAGATCCGTCCCGAGCGTGACGACACGGCCCTCGGACGGGCGGTCGAGACCGGACACCAGGCGCAGGAGCGTGGTCTTGCCGCTCCCCTAGGGGCCGGTGACGACGTGGAAGCGGCCCGCCCGGAAGGCGACGCTCGTCGGTCGCAGCCCGACCATGGCCGTGGCCCCGGAGCCATACCGCCGAGCCGCGCCTTCGAGGACCACGGCGTCGGTGCCGTCGTCGGGTCGGACGGCCCGAGACAGCGGGGTCGTCGGCGCCGGAAGGGCCGGGGCCAGCCAGCCCTGGGCATCGCGGACCGGCACGGCCGGAGCACCTGGCCCGCCGACCCGTTCGGCGACCGCCCGCCCATCGGCGACGTGGATCACCCGGTCGGCGATCCGCTCCACGAGCTCGTCGTGCGTGACCACGACGCAGGTGCTGCCCTCGGCGCGGACGAGGTCGCGGAGCACGCCGAGGATCGTCTCGGCTGTCGCGCCATCGAGCTCGCCCGTCGGCTCGTCGGCCAGGAGGAGTGGCGGCCGGGTCGCGAGCGCGACGGCGAACGCGACACGTTGTTGCTCCCCGCCGGACAGTTGATGGCGCAGCGCCTCGCCCCGGCCCGGGAGCCCGATCCGTTCGAGGAGCTCGCGGACGCGTGCCTCGCGGTCCGGCACGGGGACGCCCCGGAGGGCCAGCGGCAGCGCGATGGCGTCGGCGACCGTGAGATACGGCGAGAGCGCACGCCGGTAGTGCTGCTCCACCACGCCGACGCGATCCCGCCGGTGCCGTCCGAGCTGTCGGTCGCTCGCGTCGGTGAGGTCGTCGCCGAGGACCACCAGTGTGCCGGCAGAGGGTCGGTCCAGCCCGGCGATGAGCCGGAGCAACGTCGACTTGCCCGATCCCGAGGGCCCGATGACCGCCGCGACCTCGCCCGTCCCCACCGTGATATCCAGCCCCCGGAGTGCCGCTACCGGACCACCCGGCGTCGGATGGATGCGGATCAGCCCCGAGCCGATGACGGCGTCAGCCATCCGCACGCTCCGGCTCGGCGGTCCACGGGCGTGACCCGCGCCGCGCCGGACCAGCGCGCCGCTCCCCGAGCGTCGCTCGGCCGTACGTCCGGGCCGCGAGCAACGCGACCGAACCGAGCACGGCGGCGAGGACGCCGCCGACGACGGCCGCGATCTCGAGCGGCGGCAGGACGACCTGCAGCGGGGGGATCGGCAGGTTGCCCTGGGCGTCGATCGCCAGGGCGCCGGTGACGACCACCGCGAGGCCGAGCCCCGCGAGGAGCCCGGCGATGCTGCCGCCGATGGCAAGCCAGGCCGTCCGTGCCAGTGCGTGCCAGCGCAGCGCCGAGGGCGGCACGCCCTGCGCCTCGAGGTCCGCAAGCTCGCCGCGCTCGTCGCGCAGGTCGGTGACGGCGCCCATGACGAGCGCGCCGATCGACAATGCCAGCCCGGCCAGCGCCGCGACGACCTGCGCCCAGACGATCGCCTGGCTCAGCGGATCGGCCGCGTGCTCGGCGATGAGATCCGAGCGCGCCGCGACCTGGGCGAAGCGGAACGGTGGCTTGGCGAGCGCGGCGCGCACCTCTGCCTGGCGCTGCGGGTCCGCGACGCTCAGCCACATCTCCGAGGGGCGACCGGATCCGGGCACCTCGGACGCGACCGCGACGATGAACGGGTCGAGCGGCACGATGACGAAGCGTGGATCGCCGGATACGACGGTCGGGACGCGATCGGCCGTCCCGACGATGCGGATCGGGATCGTGCCGCTCCCGACATGGAGATCGAGCGTCCCGTCGGGGCGTGCCTCGCGCGCGAGATCCGGGCTCACGACCGCCGGCAGCACCATCCCGTCGGTCACCTGCGGCGCCTTGATGATGGCGGCAGCGACCGTGAAGATCTCGAGCGGGATCTCGCGATCGTCGACCAGCCCCTCGAGGCCCTCGAACCGGACGCTCGAACGGAACACGCCATGCTGGTGGCCCGACCCGGCCACGATCCGGTCGTTGTAGAAGACGAGCGTCGTCAGCCAGCCGCCGATCGCGCTCTTGGGCAGCGGTGCCGTCGCCCTTGTCATCCCGTCGCGGATCGTCCCGAGGGCGATGCGCGTCGAGTCACCGTCCTTGGTCCAGACGATCGCGTCGAGGCGGAGCGATTCGCCCCTGTAGCGGAACCGCAGATCGAGGTCGGGTGCACCCTCCCGCAGCCGATGGCCGGTCACCGCCCAGCCGCCCGGTGGCGTTTCGACACGGAGCCGGTCGGCCAGGGCCGTCACTGGCGTGGCTGAGAAATCCGCACGCCACCCGGGCAGGGTCGGCAGGACGGCCGGGTCGATGCCGAGGATGTCGACGCGGCTCCCGGGCTGAGTCGTACTGCCCTCACGGAACACCGGCACCGCCGTGACGTCCGGGCCGAGCGCCGCATAGCGATCGACCGGCACGACCGACGGCGCGATCGAGAGGCCCGTCCCGAGCTCGGTGACACGCAGGTCGAGCCCGGACCGGTAGGCCGCGGCGTCGTCGATCCCGCCGCGGAGCGTCGCCGACCAGCACGTCGCGAACACGATCGCGCCGAGGCTGAAGGCGAGGAGCGTGAGGGTGGCGGCCGGACGCCCCGGATCACGGGAGAGTGACAACAGCGAGAGACGAAGCGCGAGCGGCGCATGCGTGGAGCGGCGGGTGATCGCCCGCAGCAGCGGCGGCATCGCGGTCGCCAGCAGGAGCGCCGCGACGAACGCGACTGCCGGTGGCAAGAGGACGACGACGGGGCTGCTCACCGATCGCGCCAATGCCGCGGCATCGAGGGGCCCCGCGGCTGCGAGCTGCCACGCCAGGACGACGATCGCGGTCAGGACCATCGCGACGATGGTCCGAACGCCGCCGCCCCACGAGCGGCCCGGCGCGGTCGCGAGGACCGTCGTGACGATCGCGACGAGGATGACGAGCGCGGCTGCGCCAAGAGCGGTCGGCGAGAGCGTCGCCCCGGCGAGGATCGCCCAAGGATCGACCGCTGCCCAGCCGGCGAGCATCGCGACGACGAGTCCGCCACCGATCCAGCCGATGACGCCGCCGATCACGGCCGGGATGGCCGCCTCGAGGACGAGGAATGCCAGGCGGTCTCGCCGTCGTGCGCCGACCGCGTCGAGCCGGGCCACCTCGGCGGCGACATCGTCGCGGACGACGAGGGCGAGGAACACCGCGAACGCGAGCAGGATCGCGACCCCGAGCGAGCCGATCAGGAGCAGCCGGGCCGACGCCGCATCGGCCTGGCCCAGCGCGATGTCGATCTGTGTCACGGGGCTGTCGATGCTGAATGCCGCGTCCGCTGCGGCGAGGTCGTTGCGCAGACCCTCGATCGATGCGCGGAAGTCGCCTGCCGTCCATGGATGGATGGAGCCGACGTCGACCGGCGCCGTCCAGACGTATGTGCGGCCGGTACCGTCGAACGCCGGCGCGTGGGAGATCGCGTCGACGCCGTCGACCATCAGGACGGCCGGGCTTCGGCGTCCGGTCTGGTAGTCGCCGCCGCCGATCGTGATCTCGCCGAACGGCCCGCGCTGGTCGAGCGCCCCGAACGGGACTGCCGGGTCGATGACCCCGCGGCCGACGATCGTCAGGCCCAGGTCCGGGGCGGGCCGCGCCGTCGAGAAGTCGAACTCCGGCGCGGTCTCGGACAGGAGGAGGGCCTCACAGGCTCGGCCGTCCACGCAGGGCACGGGCAGGCGGCCATCGACGAGCGTGACGAGCGGTGCTGGGTCGTCGACGCCGATCACGAGCTCGAAGACGGGATGATCGAGGTCCTGCAGCTCCCGTGTGATCACGCCGCGGACGCGTGGCTCCGTGAAGCCCGCGAGATGCGTGGTGACCGTGGCGTCGGCACGCTCCATGACGTCCGGTCGATCGGTGGCCGTCGCGGCGAACCGCGAGATGCGGACGAGCGGTCGATCGGCGCCGGCGCCGGCGAGCGTCCGGGCCACGGTGGCGTCCGAGGCGACCAGCCCGATCCCGGACACGATGGCGATCAGCGCTGCCGCGGCACCGACCGCGGCCATCGAGATCAGCGCGGTCGCGCCGCGTCGGCGGAGGCGAGCGAAGGCGAGCGACGCGATCGGACCGGCCACCGGCTCATGGTAACGTATCAACGGCGATGGATACCGTTACATGGTACCTTGGCACGGACGCGGCCCTGGGGCTGGCCAACAGCCTCCACGGACCCGGTGCCCACTACCGGCGCCGGGCCCGAAACGGGGAACCGCCACATGACCATCTCGATACGCCGGAGCGCGCCGTCGAGTTCCTGACGACCCACGCGATCCCCGATCCGGGCACGCCGCCCCCCCAGCGCCAGCTCGCCAGGTTACGGGCCATCCGGGCCGCGATCCGCTCGCTGGCCGACGATCCTGACCTTGACCTCGCGAGGTGGCGAGACGACATGGACGAGGCGCTCGCCGGGATCGACTACCGCCTCCGCGCCGACGGCTCTGTTCGCGCCGCGAGCGAGGGCTGGGACCGCGTCGCCGACGACCTGCTCCCGGCCGCTCTCGCCGTGGCTGCCCAGCGCGACCGGATGCGACGTTGCGGGAACCCGCGCTGTCGATGGCTCTTCGTCGACCGATCCCGACAGGGCAACCGGATCTGGTGCGAGGCGGCCGTATGCGGCAACAGGATGCGCGTGGGTCGTCATCGGGGCCGGCCGGTCGACGCGATGGACGGGCTGACCGCCTAGCCGCCCAGATACGCCTTCTGGACCTCCGGGTTGGTCATCAACCGCTCGGCCACGTCGTGGAGGACGATCTCGCCGGTCTGGAGGATGTAGCCGCGCCGGGCGATGCCGAGCGCCATCAGCGCGTTCTGTTCGACGAGCAGGACGGTCGTCCCCGACGCGTTGATGTCCTTCACGATCTCGAAGATCTGCTCGACCAGGATCGGTGCCAGACCCATCGATGGCTCATCGAGCAGCAGCACCTTGGGCCGTGCCATCAGCGCCCGGCCGATCGCGAGCATCTGCTGCTCGCCACCGGACAACGTCCCGCCGTTCTGGCTGAGCCGCTCCTTCAGCCGCGGGAAGAGCGTGTAGACACGCTCGAAATCGGCGTCACGCTCGGCGCCTTTCGGACGCTGGAACGCACCCATCTCCAGGTTCTCGCGCACGGTCATGCGCGGGAAGATCCGGCGGCCCTCGGGCGCCTGGCAGATACCCCGCACGACGACCTCGTGGGCGGGCGTGCCGTCGAGCCGCTGGCCGTCGAACCAGATCTCGCCCCCGCGCGGACGAAGCAGGCCGCTGATCGTCTTGAGCGTGGTCGACTTGCCGGCGCCGTTCGACCCGATGAGCGTGACGATCTCGCCCTTGTCGATGGTGATCGAGATGCCCTTCAGGGCGTGGATGTTGCCGTAGTAGGTGTGGACGTCGCGCAGCTCGAGGAGGGCCATCGCTCAGCCCGCTCCCGCCGCGCCCCGGCCGAGGTAGGCCTCGATGACCCGGGTGTCGGCCCGGACTTCCGCCGGCGAACCCTCGGCGATCTTCTCGCCGTGGTCGAGCACGGTGACCCGGTCGCTGATACCCATGACGACCTTCATGTCATGCTCGATGAGCAGGATCGTCAGCCCGAGGCGCGTCCGGAGCTCACGGACGAAGTCGGTCAGGCGCCGTGTCTCCTCGGGGTTCATGCCCGCGGTGGGCTCGTCGAGGAGCAGAAGCTTGGGCTCGGTCGCAAGCGCGCGGGCGATCTCCAGTCGTCGCTGGTCGCCGTAGGGCAGGTTGCGAGCGAGCGTCTCGGCGCGCTGCCCGAGACCGACGAGGTCGAGCAGCTCCATCGCCTTCGCATGCGCCTCCTCTTCCTCGCGGATGATCGAGGGCGGACGCAGGATCGCCCCGAACCAGCGGCCCTTGAGCCGGTGGTGGAGTCCGACCAGGACGTTGTCCTCGGCCGACATGTTGCCGAAGAGGCGGATGTTCTGGAACGTCCGGGCGATCCCGACGCGAACGACCTCGTGCGGCTTGCTGCCTGTGATGTCGCGGCCGTCGAAGACGATCTTCCCCTCGGTCGGGATGTAGAGACCCGTGATCATGTTGAAGAACGTCGTCTTGCCGGCGCCGTTGGGTCCGATGAGGCTGACGATGGACCCGCGTGGGATCGTGAAGTCGATGTCGTGGACCGCCACGAGGCCACCGAACCGCTTCGTGCAGTCGGTGGCGACGAGCAGGTCGCCGGCAGGCTCGGCCTGCGTCGACGCCGCGGGCATCGCGCTCATGCGCGGGCCTCCGGATCAGGGGCCGGCGGCGGAGGCTCGGGCGGTGGGATCGCGTCCGGGTCAGGCAGCGCCGTGTCCTCCAGCGCGACGGTCTCGAGCTCCTCCATCGCGGCGAGCTCGTCACCACCGGCCGCGGTGACCTCCGCGGCGATGCCGACGCCGTGCAACTCGGCCTTGACGCTCTCCACGGGGAAGAGGCCCTCCGGCCGCTTGATCATCATGATGACGAGCATCAGGCCGAAGATCAGGTAGTTGTACGTCGTCAGCTTGAAGTCGCGCAGCAGCTCGATGCCGGTCTGGTTGCCGATCGACTGGATGGGCGAGTTGAGGATGTGGTCGCCGAGCCACGGGAGCAGCGTCCGGTCCAGGTACAGCAGTGCGAACGCGCCGATGACGACGCCACGGAGCGACCCGATCCCGCCCAGGATGATGATGATGACGACGAGGATCGAGACGTTGTAGCTGAACGTCTCCGCGAAGATCGCGGTGTTGTAGGCGCCGGTGAACGCGCCCGCGAAGCCCGAGAAGCTGGCACCGAGCGAGAACGCGAGCAGCTTCGTCGTGACCGTGTTGATGCCCATCGCGGCCGCGGCCGTCTCATCCTCGCGGATCGCCATCCACGCCCGGCCCAGCTTGGAGTCGCGCAGCCGCACGCAGATGAAATACGTCAGCACCATCAGCGCGAGCACCAGGTACCACGACGCGATCGCATTCTGGTTCGAGAACACGAGCTGATCGCCCCACGGTCCGGGGATGGGGATGATCGGCGGGTCGATCGGGTTGATGCCGACGTTGCCGCCGGTCAGGTTGGCGCCACCGGCCTCCGAGCCGATCAAGTACGCGCCGCCGAGGAAGTCCGGCAGCTTGAACGTGATGTCGCCAAGGTTTCGGAACACGAGCCGGACGATCTCGCCGAACCCGAGCGTCACGATGGCGAGGTAGTCACCGCGGAGCTTGAGCGTCGGCGCGCCGAGCATGATCCCGAAGAGCGCCGCGGCCGCCACGGCGATCCAGATGACGATCCACCAGCTGATGTGGATGCCGAAGTGCGGCGATGCGAGGAACGCGGTGGTGTACGCGCCGATCGCGTAGAAGGCCACGTAGCCCAGGTCGAGCAGGCCCGCGAAGCCCATCACGATGTTCAGCCCGAGCGCGAGGATCGCGAACGTCGCGCAGAAGATCAGGACCGCGGTGCCCGGCCACGGGATGAACGGCAGGGCATTCGACACGAACCGATAGATCAGCGGGTAGGCGAGCCCAAGGATGACGACGATCGCCAGGATCACCATCCGGCGCCGACGGGG
>DATHTG010000288.1:0-2232 GCA_035463515.1 Candidatus Limnocylindrales bacterium | reverse complement strand
GACGAGATCACGGAACGCGGCCTGGCCCCGATCGATCGCCTCGAGAACGCGCGTCAGCGGCTCGCTGCGTCGACCGGGACCGTCATCCGGGAGTGCGGCCGGGGCTGACCATCAGCAGTTGGCGTCCGCGAAGGTCGTGATGTTCTGGAAGGCCGTCTCCACGTCCGGTGGCGGGCTGGATGCCGTGCCGGACTGTGCCGTCGTCGTCAGCCAGGTCCCGATCGTCTGGACGTCGCCCTTGATGGGGTCGAGGCCCGGGGTCGTCGACCATTCGGTCACGACCGAATTGAGCTCGTTCGCGGTCGCCTGGTCGATGTCCGGCCAGTCATCGGCGAGCGTCCCGGCGAAGTCCTCGCAGAACCCCTGCAGATCGCCCGTGCCGATGCTCGCGGGAACGGACGGGACTTCGACGGACGGGAGAGCGGACGCACTCGTGCCAGCGCAGGCGGCGACCGCGAACGCCGCGACAGCCGCGAAGCCCAAGATGGAACGTCGGATAGACATGCGGATACCTCCGAGCCTGGGGGAGATCGGATGGGACGCTACCGGGCCGGGCGTCGCGTGCGGGTGGGGAGGTGGTGCGCTGGCGTGTCGGCCGTCTTGCAGGTCGTCGAGGCGACGGCGCCAACATCGGTCAACGGCCCGTCGATGGGCGCGATCAGACTGGCGGCGTCCCCGAGGGGCCGGTCGTGGAGGACGTCCTTCCGATCGCAGGCCCGGTCCGTTCGCGGGCACCGGGTCCCGTGACCGGGCGCCAACCGCGGAACCGCTCCACGATCGCGACCTTCGGATACGCGTCGCGCGGCGACGCCGGCTCCGGTCCGTCGGCGAACTCGTACAGGCTCAACATGAACTGCATCGGGTAGGCCGGCGACTGTTCGACGACCTTGACCTCCCGCTCGTCGATGTAGAACCTGACTCGATCCGGCATCCACTCGGCGGCGTACCAGTGCGGTTCGCGCGCGTCGAGAGAGACCTGGACGAACTCGAATCCGTCGGACAGCGACGGGTCCGCCCACGGGCGGACGCCCACCCCGATCCGGGCACTCCCATCCGACATCTCCCGCCCGAAGACCTCACAGATCAGGATCTCGCCCGACCGCTCCGGGGCATCCTCGTAGCCGATCATCCAGAGCGCGACCATGTTCGCCGGGTCGGCGATACCACGAAGGCGGATCTCGAACAGGCCGTAGCGAGGCGTATACAGTGCTCGCGACGGCTGTTCCTCGCGGACCGTCAGCCCTGGCGCGAACTGCAGCTGCCCGATGCCACTGCCGAGCGACCCCGCGAACTGGCCCGTCTGCAGGCCTGAAACTCGCAGCCAACCGTCATGTTCCGGGTTCCACGGCGGCTGGTCGGCGTCGATCCGGAGTCGCAGCTCCCCTCCCCCGACGTCGAACCTCGCGGCCGAGGCCTCCCGCGAGCTCCAGTGCGGCAGGTAGTGGCGCAGCCAGAGGCGCTCGTCGAGGTCGTCGGCTTCGAACTGCTCGTCGACCTCGAGCTCGTATCGGCTCCTGTCGATCGTCACGCCGACGCCCGTCGTCCGGTCAGCCGGCGTCGAGTTCGTCCGGGTCGAGCCGGACCGGCCGCCCATCGCCGTCGACGAGGCGCCATCGTACTGACAGGCCCGCGTCGCGGCCGTCGTTGAGCAGCTCGACGATCTCGGCCACCGATGGGTCAGACCCGAGCTCGCGGACCGCACGCGCGATCGCGAATGCCGCGATCGCGGGTACCTCGCCGACGAGATCGCGCCTGACGATGCCCTCGGCATCCGAAGCGCCGGCCTCGGTCAACCGCTGGATCAGCCGGGCCGCGCGTCGCCGGTCGTCGGGCTCGAGGTCACGGAACCAGCGCGGCTCCTCTGGCTCCTTCGGCTGCTCTGGCTCCTCGGGCTCCTTCGCGGCCCCCGCGTCCTTCGCGGCCTTCGACCCGGTCGGCCGCGGTTCCTTCGCCTCATCGTCGACGGCTGCCGGCGCGCGGTCCTTCAGCGGCGACGCCGGCGCTGCCTCGTCGCGAGCTGCCGCGATGACCTCCTTGGCGGCTGCGAGGCTCTTGAACGGACCTCGCACGAGCGGCAATCCCAGATCGTCGGTCTGCTCCGCGTCCACGACCGCCCATGTCCCCGACTGCGGCTCGATCGTGAATCGCTCGTCACGCGTCTGCCACCGGCCGCCCCCGAGCCGTCGGAGGCCCTCGTCCTTCTCGGCGTCCCTGGCCATCAGGCCCGACCGC
>DATHTG010000287.1:0-4674 GCA_035463515.1 Candidatus Limnocylindrales bacterium | reverse complement strand
GAACGGGACGAGTACCCGTCGCACGTCGAACCAGAGACCCGGCGGTTGGTGCGAGCCGGGACGACGACGATGGTGAATGGACCCGGGAGCCTTCGGACCGAACGCGAAGCGGCACAGCGCAGGCGCAAGTAGGCTCCGGCGCAGAGCGCCAGCGATACAGGGCAGCGCCGATCGGCGGTGGTGACACCGGCCCGTCGGTCACCGAAGTGCGGCATCGCCGAATGAGGGTGGCACCGCGGAAGGCACGACCTTTCGTCCCGGGACGATCGGTCGTTTCTGATTCTTCGAGGCCACGATGACCACCGCCGACCCGATAAGCCTGAGCCAGGCCAAACGGCTCGCCGCCAACGCGGACACGATCCGCCTTCGGGCCACGCGCGCGGCCGACCTCGAGACGCCGATCGGTGCCTTCCTGCGCCTCGATGACGGCAATCCGGCCTACCTCCTCGAATCGGTGGAGGGCGGAGAACGGCTCGGCCGATACTCGTTCCTCGGCGTGGGGCCGCGACGACTCCTCGAGGTTCGTGACGGCCGTGCCAGCATCCAGACCCGCCCCGTCACGGTGCCCACCTACACGCCTGACCTGCCGATCGACAGTGCCGAGGCGCGCGACCCGCTAGAGGCCATCCGCAGTTTCGTGCCGCGTCGTCGCGTCGAGCCGACCGAGGGGATGCCGCGGTTCACCGGTGGCGCGGTCGGCGCGATCTCGTATGACGCCATCTCGGCCTTCGAGCCCACCGTTCCGCTCCCGGAGCGCGACCCGATCGGCGTCCCGACGGCTGCGTTCATCGAGACCGACCTCGTCCTCGTGTTCGACCACCTGACCCACACGCTCTCCGCGATCGCCTCGCTCCATACCGAGGCGCCCGACCTCGAGGGGCGGTATCGGATCGCCGAGGCGGCCATCTTCGAGGCGCTCGAAAGGACCGCTCGTCCGAGCGCGGCGGAGCTCGCGGGCCCGGCCACCCGGCCGAACGGCGGCACGACGCTGCATGACCCCATCGAGACGAGCCTCGGTCGCGACGAGTACATCCATGCGGTCGAGGTCGCCAAGGACGCGATCGCGGCCGGCGAGGCGATCCAGGTCGTGCTCGCTCGAAGGCAGTCGTTCGACCTGCCCACGGACCCCACGACGGGACGTCCGCTCGACGGCATCGGCCTGTACCGCTCGCTGCGGCGAGTCAACCCGAGCCCGTACCTGTTCTTCGTTCGGACGCCGCAGTTCGAGGTCGTCGGAGCGTCTCCGGAGCTCCTCCTCCAAGCCGAAGGCGACAAGCTGACCACCCACCCCATCGCCGGCACGCGCCCACGTGGCAAGGACACGCGCGAGGACGAGATCCTCGCGGAGCAGCTCCAGAAGGACCCCAAGGAGCGTGCGGAGCATGTGATGCTCGTCGATCTTGGCCGCAACGACCTCGGTCGGGTCAGCCGGGCCGGGACCGTGACGGTGAGCAAGTACATGGAGGTCGAGCGCTACAGCCATGTCCTCCACCTCGTCTCGCACGTCGAGGGTCGGCTGAAGCCGGAGCTCGATGCGCTCGATGCGCTCAAGGCCGTCTTCCCCGCAGGCACGCTCAGCGGCGCGCCGAAGGTGCGCGCGATGCAGCTCATCGCGGCCGCCGAGGGCGAGCGCCGTGGTCTGTACGGCGGCGCGGTCGGCTACCTCGGCTACGACGGTAACCTCGACACCGCGATCACGATCCGGAGCGCGGTCCTGAAAGATGGCCAGGCGCACGTCCACACGGGAGCGGGGATCGTCGCTGGTTCGGTCCCCGAGTCGGAGTTCGAGGAGACCGAGCACAAGGCCGCGGCGCTCCGGCGAGCCATCGAACAGGCCGCGGGCATCCCCGAGACCCCGCGCGAGGCAGCCGAGGCGACCGAGCCGGTCGAGGCGGCCCGATGATCCTCGTCGTCGACAACTACGACAGCTTCACGTTCAACCTCGTCCAGGCGCTCCAGGCTGCGGGCGCCGACGTCAAGGTCCTCCGGAATGACGCGATCGATCGGGCTGGCCTCGAGGCACTCGCCGACGACCCCCGCACCGACCTTCGCGGGATCGTCATCTCGCCAGGTCCCGGCGATCCGGATGACGCCGGCGTCTCGGTGGCGACGATCGAGGTCGCCGCCCAGCGTGAGATCCCGCTGCTCGGCGTGTGCCTGGGGATGCAGTCGATGGCCGCCGCCTACGGCGCATCCATCGTCCGGGCGCCGACGCTCGTCCATGGCGAGGCGACCGAAGTCACCCACGATGGGGCCGGACTCCTCGAGGGCATGCCGCCCGCGTTCATGGCGGCCCGCTACCACTCGTTGGCGATCGATCCGGCGACCCTGCCGCCCGAGTTGCGTGTCACCGCGATGAGCGAGGTAGACCGCGTGATCATGGGCATCCGCCACGTGGCCCTCCCGATGGAAGGTGTCCAGTTCCATCCCGAGAGCGTCCTGACGCCGCAGGGTCCGCACCTCCTCGCCAACTTCCTGCGCCAGGCGGGGGAAGGCGAGGCCGCCCGGCTCGACGCCGCGACCGGGTCATTCGCGACGGCCGGCCTCGCCGCCGAGGAGGCCGGCAGATGAGCGAGGCGGTCAGGGCTGCCCTCGCGACGATCGTCGAGGGTGGGTCGCTCACGCAGGACGAGGCACGGCTGGCGATGGGCGCCGTCATGGACGGCGAGGCGACACCAGCGCAGCTCGCGGCGCTGCTCATGGGTCTGCGTATGCGCGGCGAGACCGTCGAGGAGCTCGCCGGGTTCGCCTCCGCGATGCGCGAGCGGTCCGTTCGGGTGACCGCGCCAGAGGGCGCGATCGACGTCGTCGGCACCGGCGGCGACGGCAGCGGGACGTTCAACATCTCGACCGCCGCGGCGCTGGTCGTGGCCGCGGCCGGTGTCCCGGTCGCGAAGCACGGCAACCGCGCGATGACGTCGAAGGCGGGTTCCGCGGACGTGCTCGATGCGCTCGGCGTTCGGATCGACCACGATGCGGACAGCGCGTCCGCCGCTCTGGCCGAGCACGGTTTCGCGTTCATGTTCGCTCCGAACTTCCACCCCGCGATGAAGCACGCCGGTCCGACCCGACGCGAGATCGGCGTCCGGACGGCGTTCAACCTGCTCGGCCCGCTGACGAACCCGGCGGGCACGACGCGGCAGCTGCTCGGTGTCGGGGATGCGGGCGTCGCGGAACGCATCGCGGAGGTCGCGCAACGACTCGGGACCGAGCGGACGTTCGTCATCCACGGCAACGGGGTCGATGAGCTGCCGCTCGACGACAGCGGGGTGCTCCACCACGTCGGTCCGGATGGCGTCGTTCGGCACGACATCCGTGCGTCGGACCTGGGGCTCGCGGTGACGCCGACGGCCCGCCTCAGCGGTGGCACTGCTGACGAGAACGCGAGGACGATCGAGGCGCTGTTCCGTGGCGAGCCGGGCGCGAAGCGCGACGTCGTCCTGCTCAACGCCGGTGCTGCCCTCCTCGTCGCGGGCGATGTCCCACAGCTCGAGGCCGGCATCGAGAAGGCCGCGTTGACCATCGACGCCGGCCTCGCCACCGAGCTCCTGCAGCGCCTGCGGGCGGAGCGCGCGGCGCACGTCCCGGAGCCAGCTGCCACGTGAGCGCTATCGCCTCGCGACCGAGCGTCGTCGACGAGATCGCCGCGCGCCGTCGTGCCGATCTGGAGCAGGAGCTCGCGGGCGAAGTCGATATGAACGACATGCCCGCGCCGAGGTCGGTCGCCGAGCGCCTCGCGCGTCCGGGCCTGCATCTCATCGCCGAGCTGAAACGATCCTCGCCGTCGGCTGGAAGGATCGCCGTCGATGAGGAGGATCTCGTGGCGCGGGCGCGCGCCTACGAGGCGGGCGGCGCCGCCGTGATCTCCGTCCTGTGCGAACCCCACTGGTTCGGCGGGTCCGTCGACGACCTGCGTCGCGTCCGTGACGCCGTATCGATCCCCGTCCTCGCCAAGGAGTTCGTCGTCGACGAGCGTCAGCTTCCGCTGCTCCGGGCGGCAGGTGCGGATCTCGTGCTCTTGCTCGCCGTCCTCCATCCCACCGATGCGCTGGCGCGGTTCGTCGGTCGCGCGTTCGAACTCGGTCTCGAGCCGCTCGTCGAGGCGCACGATGCGGCCGAACTCGACGCTGCCCTGGGCACCGATGCCCGCCTGATCGGGATCAACAACCGCGACCTCCGGACGCTCGACGTCGATACCGAGCGAGCGGATCGGCTCCGATCGCTCGTCCCCGACGACCGCATCGTCATCGCGGAATCGGGCGTGCGAGACCCGTCGACCGTCGCTCGATGGCGGGCGCTCGGGTTCGATGCGGCGCTCGTCGGTGAGGCCCTGATGCGCTCGCCTGATCCGCGTGCAGCTGCCGCCGCCTTCGTCACAGCCGGTCGTCAGCCGCACGACCCGGCGAACGTGGCCCGTCGGCCGTTCGTGAAGATCTGCGGGATCACCGATCGTGCCGGCATCCACGCCGCGGTCCGCGCCGGCG
Source organism: Candidatus Limnocylindrales bacterium (assembly GCA_035463515.1). Classification (GTDB taxonomy): domain Bacteria; phylum Chloroflexota; class Limnocylindria; order Limnocylindrales; family CSP1-4; genus SPCO01. Next base: position 190 of record DATHTG010000287.1, on the reverse strand, counting down.
CGGATGCCGTCGGGCTCAACATCGTGTCGGGCACACCGCGAGCGCTGTCCGTCGCGGAGGGTCGGGAACTGGCGAACGAGGCGCGGTCCGTCGGTGATCCGGCGATCGTCCTCGTGACCGCCGACGCGTCGGACGAGCTCCTCACCGAGGCCGTCCCGGCCATCGACCCCGACGCCATCCAGGCGAGCGG
>DATHTG010000286.1:0-2478 GCA_035463515.1 Candidatus Limnocylindrales bacterium | reverse complement strand
CTCGTTCGGGTGCTCGCCGGCGGCGTCAGAGACTGCCGGGTGATCCAGGACCTCCTGGATGGCGACGCCATCAGGGGCGTCGTTCAGCAGACGCAGGATCGCCCGGGCGACCTCGCCATCACGCCGCTCGGAGGATCGAGCGCTCATTCATCACCAGGATCGCTCGAGCGAACTCGCCGTCTCGAGCAAGCTTGCCGTAACGCTGTTTGTCGACTCAGCGATCACGACCCCCGGAACGTGCAGCGCCCGACGCGACGACCCCCGGCCCTCGACGTCGAGGACCGGGGGGTCGGGTAGTGACTTCGAGCTGGGTGGTCAGTCCTCGCGCTCGAAGTAGTGGCTGGCAAGGTATCGGGCGACCTTCCCCCCGAGCCAGGCGCCCTGGACGTCGCCTCGCCGGAAGTGGATCCCGACGAGGACGCGACCCTCGATCGCGTCAGCGATCGGCCCGCTGAAACGGGTGTAATCCCGGGTGACAGGCGATGCCCCGACGCTCGTCAGGCTGAACTTCATCCTGTTCGTCCCGAAGTACGCGCGAGCGGCGTTCATCGCGCCGGACACCAGGCAGTTGAAGCCCGACGGCGGCTCCGGGTATCCCGGGTTCCCGATCAACGAGGTCCACGTGGGATCGGCCACGGTCGCCGGGTTCCCGTCGGTGTCCGCGAGCCGGATGGCCGTCTGTGGCCGCCAGAAGTTCCAGTGGTCCTTGTTCTCCCAGCAGGCGATGAGTGAATCAGCGGTGGACATGCTCGTCATGACGAACAGCCGGGCCTGCTGACTCGTCGAGAGGTGACGCTTCTTGGCGATGTCCCGGAGCCCGCTGTTGATCATGCTGAACGGATTGACCGACGCCCAGCTGGCGATGCGCGCCTGCTCGGGCGTACGGGTCGAGGTCGTCCCACCGAGCCGCTTGACCTCGTTGAACTCCCTCGCGTAGGCGGCGCTGGTAAGGGCATACGGTGCCCCGATCCGGTACTGGTCCGCGCGCCGCAGCGTGAATGGCTTGACCAGGCTCACCCATCCGAACGTGTTCGCGTTCGCGGGCGGCACGGGGCGCCATTCGCCAGGCTGGGTCCCGACCCGGAACGCGTACGTGCCGAAGCGGCCGTCTCCGACTCGCTCGGCGAGCATGGCTGCAGCCGCGGCTTTGCCGACGGCGATGCCGCGTCGCTCCGCGGTGCCGTTGCGGATCTTCGCAAGGGACTTCTCATACAGGCCGTCCACACTGGCCTTGACGTTCGGCGCCGCCGAGCTGAGGCCGACGAGGACCCCGTGCGCGGCCGCGGCGACCGCCGCCGCCTGCGATGACGACCGTCGCGCATTCAGGCCGTCCAGGTACGGTTCGTGGGTATCGACGATGGCCATCACGGCGTCGTAGATCGCTCCGTGGACCATCGCGAGGTGGATCGGCGCGAGCGGTGGCGGTTGCCCGAGACCTGGCGTTGCCGCGTCTGGAGCGTTGCTGATCGCGTTGACGGCGTTGATGTTCCACTCGAGGACCATGTCCCTAGGCTCATGGGCCGCCTGCGAGGTCGTCGGGAACAGCATCGAGATGGCGATCAGCCCGATGGCCACCGGCGCCGGTAACCAGCGCCTGCCCCTCGATCGATGCGTGGAGTGCGTCATGACGGTGTCCTCAAGGCCGGTGCGACGTTGATGGTGCCGAGTGCTGTCGAGCCGAGCGCCCGCAGCACGCTCTCGATCGGGTCTCGTGATCGATCATCACGTCCCTCCCTCCCACTTCTAGGACGACACTGTCAGCCGGCCGGCGACGCGAATCGTCCTCGCGTATCCGGCACCCTATAGGTACGGCGTCGCGCGGAGCGGTTCTGTTCAAAGTTTTGCCAACGGCCCTGGCAATGACGCAACCACGACCCAACAGGCTTCCCGGAACGGTGGCCTGTCACCGGCGTCGCGCGACGATGGCCCGGAACCGGCGGGCGTCCTCGATCCGAGGCAGGTTGTTGAACAGCACATATGCGGGCCATTCGGCGGCTCGGGGCAGCATGTCGGCCAGTCGGTCGAGCTCCGCGTCGGAGTAGACGTGGCGGGCGCCGGTCGTGCCGTGCAGTCGGAAGTAGGTCTGCTCGGGCGTCACGGTGGTCGAGACGAACGGGTCAACGACGTGCACGAGGTCTAGGTCACGACACAGCCTCGTCACGATCTCCGGCGGCCACGGGCCGCGCGGCTCCCAGAGGATCCGGACACCCGCAGGACGCTCGACTGCGCCGAAGAACGCGCGTAGCTGAGCGATGTTGGCTTCTGTCGGGCGGAAGGAAGCCGGGCACTGGAGCAGGATCGCCGTCGCGTGGAGGATCGCAGCACAGTCGAGCGTCCGGTGCCATGCCCGCAGGACGATCGGCGACGTCCGGAATCCGCCCGCGTTCGCGCGGTCGGCGTCCGCGAGTGGAGTCCGGAGGCGCCGATAGGTGGGGCTCGACGCGTCGTGTGTGATGATCTGCCACGCCTTGATGGTGA
>DATHTG010000285.1:0-3755 GCA_035463515.1 Candidatus Limnocylindrales bacterium | reverse complement strand
GTCGCCCTCCAGCGGATAGGTCGTGATGTTCAGCTGGGGGTCGGGGAGCGCACCGGGCAGGATCGACTCGGGCGGTGTCCAGGCGTCGTCGGGCGCCCCGTCGTCGTGACTGCTGAAATGGATCCCGGAGCGTTGGTTTGTCCACGCGACGCCGACTCGGCCTGGTCCGTACGCGATGATCGAGGCCACATCGGCCACATCGACGGCGGCCTCCGGCGCGCTGAGGGCCGCAGGGGCGCTCCAGAACAGCGGCCCCGAGAGGGTGTGGCTGACCCAGACCTTGCCGTCGGCGACATACGTGACCCACACCGTCTCGGTCGAATCGATCGCGATGACCGCAGGGCTTGCGCCGCTTGGGCGGATCGTGATCGGGAAGTCGGTGTCGGGGACATATCGCGTCGTCTTCGCGTCGTACGTGAACCTACGCACGCGGATCGAGTGGTTGTCCGAGGGCCTGGAGCCGCCGGAGACAGCCCACAGATGCGTCCCGGTCGACAGCATGTCGGCGTCTGCGACCGGGCGCTCGTCGATGAGGGTCCCGGTGTCCGCCCAGACCTGCGTGGCTGGGTCGAGCGTGAAGATCGTGAGGCGGTCGCTCGTGCCGAAGAGAGCGCCCCACCAGCGGCCGTCGTTGAACCACAGCTTCGATTGCGCGGTGCTCGTGGTCGGAGAACGCACGACATCCGGGTCGGCGACGAAGTCCGGGAACGTGATACCCGCCGCGGGTGGCTCGATCGGTCCGACATCCGGGGAGCTCGACGGCGCGACGGTCGCCGGCGGCAGGCTCGGCTGCGGCGGCGGCGTCGGCCGCGCGACCGTCAGCAATGCGACGATCGAGCCGCCGATGACGATGACGATCGCACCGAGCGCGAAGAGGGGACGCAGCGACCCGTTCGTGGTGTTTCCTCCCCCTCAGCTCGCGGTGCGTCGGCTCAGGCGACGTCCCGGCCCAGTCGCGGAGTGTACGACGGTCCCCTGCCGACCAGCCCGGGAGCGATGCCTCAACGCACCACGTCGAGCGTGGCGGCCCAGGCGAGCTGCGCTCGGATCAACGGCAGGCTCGCCCTGCCACCGACATTGATCCGTCGAAGCCTCAGCCGGTCGGAGCGGCGCAGGTCGTTCCCGCCGCGCCGCGTCGTCATGGCCAGGGTCATGCCAGCCCGGCGAGCAGCCTCGACGGCAGAGTCTCCGTGCGCCCCGCTCGGGTACGCAAGGACGCGCACCGGCGGCGCGACGTCGCCGGTCTCGCGCTGCAGATCGTCGAACGAACCGGAGATCTCTGCCTCGGCGCGTTCGAGGTCCACACGATCGAGGAGCGGATGGGTCCGCGTGTGCGGGGCGAGGGTGACTCCTTCCGCCGCGAGTCCCCGGAGCTCATCCCAGTCGAGGACCGAGGCAGCGGGTGGCTGACCCGGGTGCTCCCCGTCGGGGCGGAGGGCGTCGACGATGCGCTCGACTTCGTGCAGGACCGCGTCGTGATCGAGCGCCTTGAGCCAATCACGGAGCCGACTGACGGTCGCGCGGGCGTCGCTCGGACCGACCGGAAGCGCGCCGATCGGCGTGGGGATGGTCGAAGGCGGTGCGCCATGGATCGCCGCCCATAACCGATCCCACCAGAAGCGAGCCGCGGCATCCCCGGTGAACGCCGTTGCGACGAACAGCGTCCCGGGCACGGCGGCCGCCCGGAGGACGGGCCAGGCATTCGTCGCGAAGTCGCGATACCCATCGTCGAAGGTGACGAGGACCGCGCGCCGCGGCAGGCGCCTTGGATCGTCGAGCGCGGCCAGGACATCGGTCAGCGACACCGGGTCGAACTCGCGGGCGACCATCGCCATCTGCGCCGCGAACCCAGCGGGCGTCGCCGAGATGAGGCTCGGCATCAGATCCGGCCGGGCGGACGGCTCATCGACGCGGTGATACGTCAGGATCGACAGGACGCCGCGCCGCCGGGGGAGGACGCGATCCACGACGCGCGACGCGCCCGCGCCGAGCGGTCCCGAGGCCGCGACTGCCGCGACCCGGCGCGCATGCGCGATCACGGCTCGTCCATCGTTGTCATCGCCGGTCCGTTCCCTCGCTGACTGTCTTCCGACAGTACCAGCCGCGCTGGGCGAGACGCCGGCCGACGACGTTCACGCTAGGATGCGCTCGTGCAGGAATTCGAGCTCATCCTGATCGCCGCGGGCGTGATCCTGTCGGCGGCATACATCGTCGCCCAGGCGCGCGCGCACGGCACCACCGACCACATCGGCGTCCGCGTCATGCTCGGCGTCATCCCAGCCGTCATGGCGGTCAGCGTGGTGCTCATCAACCGCTACGACGTCGTGCCCGATGACGTCGAGCAGCCCCTCTGGCTGGGGACGATCGTGATCGTGACGGCGGGTCTGATCATCGGGACGGGGTACCGGCTCGCTCGACGATAGCGGCTAGACCAACAGAAAGGGCACCGGCGGAGCCGGTGTCCGCCCGCACCGGGGTCCTGCCCCATTCGGTCCAGTACTCGGGGAGACCGGCTATCCTTGCCGGGATCAGCCCGAGACGGGCTCTGCCAAGGGGGTGGCGTGGAACTCACTGGTTATCTGGCGGTCGCACGCCGCTGGTGGTGGACGCTCCTGGTGGCGACGTGGGTCGCCGGCGTCTCCGGCTACGTGGTCGCCTCCCAGATCCCTCCGACGTTCGAGGCGGAGACGCAGCTTCTCGTCGGCCCGTACAACACCGACCGTGACACGCTGGCCGCAGCGGGCGACCTCGTCCAGACCTACTCCCAGCTCGTCACGACGACTCCGTTGCTCGAGTCCGCCATCCGCGAATCGGGTGCTGGGCTCACCCCCGACGAGCTGAAGCTCAACAGCCGCGTCACCGCGAACGACACGACGCGATTCCTGACGATCCGCGTCCAGGACACGAACCCGGAGATGGCCGCCCGGCTCGCGAACGCGCTCGCCGATGAGATCACCCAACTCGCGTCGCGCACGAGCCGGCCCGAGGGCCAGATCCAGCCGGTCGAATTCGCGACCGCGCCGGTCGACCCTGTCGCGCCCCAGAAGTCACTCATCGTCGGCCTCGCCGCGCTTGCCGCGCTGATCGGCGCGATGGTGCTCGTCATGCTCGTCGAGTACCTGAGCGCCGCCGTCCGGTCCGAGGACGAGTTGACCCGCCTCACGGGGTTGTCCCACCTGGGGAACGTGGACATCAGCCGGTCGCTGCCGTCCGCGGAACGCGGGTTGCTGGACAAGGCGCCTGAGTCCGCGGCGGCCGCCGCCTACAGGCTCGTCCTCGCCAAGGCCACGTTCCTCGAGCGAGGGCGCGCGGCGCAGTCGATCGTCGTCGTCGGCACGGGCTCCGACAGCGCCAGCAGCCAGGTCGCCGCGAACCTTGCCGCGATCACCGCCCGCAGCGGCCGTCAGGTCGTCCTCGTCGATTACGACACGAGCGACGGCTCGGTCACACGGATCTTCAAACTCCTCGACAGGACCGGCGTGACCGATCTCGTCGATGCATCCCCTGCCGACGTCGCGAGTCGCCTCGTGCGCGTCTCCTCGAACCTTCGTGTACTGCCGTTCGGCCTGTCCGAGGACCCGGACACGGTCGACGTCGATCGCGCGGCAAAGGTGCTCAAGTCACTCGCTGAGATCGCCGACCTGGTGATGATCAACGGCGGCGTCCTGCACCTGTCCGCGGGCGCGCTCGCCTGGGCACAGGCGGCCGACTCGGCGATCCTCGTCGCGGTCCGCGATCAGGCTCGTCGCGACGAC
>DATHTG010000284.1:0-5237 GCA_035463515.1 Candidatus Limnocylindrales bacterium | reverse complement strand
CAAGCGAAGCGAAGGCCTCTTCATCGCCCTGCTGCGCGCGGATCACGAGATCGGCATCCATGCCCCGTCCACGCGGGCCGGACGTACGTCGCGACGACCCGCTTGCCTATACGGGCGCCTGGTACGTCCTTTCGACTCGATATTCGTCCTCCGCCGTCGCGCGGGATGGCACGTGAGGGGTCGATGGGCGACGACAGTCCGGTCGCCGGGGCGTTCGCCGATCGGAACGCCGGCGTGATGCCGCGGACGGGGTGACAACCGCGGTTGATCCAGAACGAGGCGGCGCGTCATGGGGGATCGCCGCGGGAGACCCGCCCGCCTCGCCATGCTCGGCCGGGTACCATCGTGTGCGTGACCGAGCTTGTGAACAGCGCGTTGCCCGGGGCCGCCGCGCAGGCGCCGGGCGTCGTCTCGACGGACGACGAACGCTACAACGCGTCGCTGGTCAGACGCCTCGACCAGCACGAAAGCCTCGCCTACTTTTGGGTGAGGTTCGACGGCGACGCGACGCCCTTCGAGCCCGGGCAGTACATGACGATCGGCGTGTTCGTCGACGGGCGGATCGTGCAGCGGCCGTATTCGGTCGCATCACCGCCGGTCGCGGCTGGCGACACCGGCTACGAGATGTACCTGCGGCTCGTCGTCGGGGGTACGTTCACGCCCATCCTCTGGGACCTGCCGGTCGGGCATCGGATGCGGATGATCGGGCCGAAGGGCAAGTTCATGCTCGAGCCCGACGACGACCGGACCCACCTCTTCATCAGCTCGGGGACAGGGAACGCGCCCTTCATCTCGATGATGCGCCAGGCCCTCGCCGACGGCCGGCCACGACCGGCCGTCTTCCTCAACGGCGTTTCCCACGTCCGGGACCTCGGGTACCGTGACATCCTCGAGGACTGGGAGGCGAGCGGCGAGTATCCCGTCCGCTACATCCCGACGGTGTCCCGGCCGAACGACCCGATGAACGCCGATTGGACCGGTCGGACGGGTCGCGTGGAGACGATCGTCGCACCGATCGTGGAGGAGCTCGGGCTACGGCCCGATGAAACGATCGCGTACCTCTGCGGCAACCCCGACATGATCCAGTCCGCCGAAGAGACGCTCCTTGGGATCGGCTTCGCCCCCGAGGCGGTCAAGAAGGAGCTGTATTGGCCGAAGGGCAAGGAACCCCGCGGCGCGTCAGCCACCGATCTGGCTGCGGCGATCGATGCGGCCGAGGCGAACGCCGACCAATAGGCCGACGTCCACCCGGGATGCGTCCGGTCAGCGGGCCACGCGCTGCCAAGTCGGGAGGTACGGGACTTCCACGTCGAGGCGGCGGTCGGCGCCACCGCCGGTCGCGTCGAGGATCCACAACTCACTCGGGCCGAGCTCATCATCCGTGGTCGGATATCGCGCGAGGACGGACCGGCCGTCGGGCGCCCACGCCGCGTCGGTACCGCTCTTCGGGACCTTCTGGCCAAGTCTCATCGGCGCGCCACCCGTGGCGGGAACGACTGCCCAGTGATCGCCCTCGACTTCGAAGAAGTCGAAGAGGATCGCGGACCCGTCTGGAGAGAATCCCGCACGGTTGATGTTGTAGAGCGCGGGGAACGCATCGTCGGGGACACGACGGTCGACGCCAGTCGCGAGGTCGAAGACGTGCAGTCGGCCAGGCGCGTCGGGCTGCTCGATGGTCCCGCTGCCGATCGACCACTCGACCCACACGAGCTCCGCGCCGTCGGGCGATGGATCGATCTTGAGGCCATGGAAGTCCGCGGCCGGGATGAGTACATCGAGCCCGGTCCCATCCGCGTTGACGACGAACAACGCACACGGCGAGACGTTCGGATCCTCCACGGGACACGAGTCCCGGGGTCGTTCCGCCGCGATGATCGCCAGACGGCCGTCGGCGAGGTAGGCCATCTGCCAGACATCGTGCTTGAGGTCCAACGCGTGTGCCGCGGATCCATCTGCTTCGATGATCGTGATCGACTTCCGGATGAGATCGAACGAGGTGATCGCAAGCTGCCTGCCGTCAGGCGACCAAGCGACCGACTCGATGCCTCGGTACTTCCCAGCAAGGGGCGTCGCCTCCGAGCCATCGATCCGGCTGACGATGATCTGCGCCCACTCGTCGGATCGCGGGATGTAGGCGACACGTTGGCCATCTCGCGACGGGAACGGTTCTCCGCGGTGGTCGGCGGCAGACGCAAGCGTCGCTTGGGAGCCGGTCTTGGGATCAAAGGAGACGACCGCTCCTCCAGGAGCGTGATAGAGCAGGACGCCGTTGCCCGCGACGCCGAATGGCGGAGGAAGCCGCGTCTGCGAACCGATGTAGACGGCCAGGCCGGCGGCGACCAGCAGCGCGATGAGCGCAAGGATCGCCAGCGGTCGCCAGGGGAATGACCGCGTCGAGAGCGGTCGTGCCGTGATCTCCACGGGAAGCCACCTTTCGGGATAGCTCCAGGCGGGCCGCTGGCCGTGGCTGGCGGTCTCCCGAAGCATGTCGTCGAAGTACTCGGGCACCCGCGCGGGGGCGAGCTCGGTCATGAGCTTCGGGATCGATCGCTCGAACCGCTCGAAGGTCGTCATGCGAGCTGTCCCTTCGCGAGTGGCGCCGCCTCGGGGTCGATGTCCGCGAGCGCAGCGCGCATCACGGTCATCGAGCGGTGCAGGCGGGACTTGGCGGTGCCGACCGGGATCGCCAGTGTCGCGGCGATCTCGGGCACCTCGAGGTCGAAGTAGTAGCGAAGGACGACGACCGCCCGTTGCTCGGGCGGCAGCCGCCGGAGGATCGCGTCGAGGAGCTCGCGGTCGGCTGTCGCGACCGAGGGGTCGTCGACCGACGGACCGTCGGTCGCCATGAGTCCCACCTCGATCGGTCGCCGACCGCGGCGCCGAAGGATGTCGATGCAGGAACGAGCCACGAGGCTCCGTAGCCAGCCCTCGAAGCGATCCGGGTCGCGGAGGGACGGCAGGCTGCGCCATGCTCGGATGAATCCGTCCTGGACCGCGTCTCGCGCGAGGTCATGGTCTCGGAGGATGAGTCGGGCCGCCGCGTCCAGCCGCGCGACGAACAGCCCGGCAAGCGTCGCGAAGGCGTCATGATCGCCTCGCTGCGCCAGCAGGACGAGTTCTCGCTGGTCCACGGCCCCACCCGACTTCGTGTCGGCGCGGCGTTCGTCGTCGCGCTCAGATGGTAGTCGTCGGCCGGAGGCCGAAACGTTCCCGCGTCGTCCCTGGTCAGTCCGCGGCGTGACGCTTGCGGTAGTGGGCGGCGAGGAGGTCCTCGCCCCAGTCGTTGGTGAGGTCGCGCCAGACGGCGTGGATGTGGTTGGCGCCGTTCTGCGTGTTGTCGTATTCGATGAGCAACCGAGGCCCGAGCACCGCGTAATAGTGGCCTTGCCCCTGCTCGGTCGAGCCGGCCCACGCGAAGCTCGTGTCACCGAGGCCAGCGACCACGGCACGCTCCCAATCCGCCGCGGCGATGTCGTCGGCCGCCCGACCGAGGTAGTGGCGGATCAGGACCTCGAATGCCGCCTGACCAGGGGCCGCCATATCGCCATGGCGCAGGCCACGCGGGACGCGCCCGACATCTGCCCGGGCGGCGTTCGAGGTCAGGATCTCGGGCGGCGCCACCGCATCGGTGATCGCGACCGATCGTTCGTCGACCGACAAGGCCGCGAGCAACGCGCGCGCGAAAGCCTCCTCGCCCGTCAGCGTCCGTTCCCCGGCCCGAGGCCCGCTCGGGACCACCGCCGGATTGGCGCCGAGGAAGGACGGCGAGCTGCCGACGATCTCCCCATCGGCCACGGTCAGCGAGATCGCGACGTGATGGCCACCGACCCGCCACATCCAGGGCGCACCGGTGGACGGGTCTCCGAAGACGGCGAACCAATACAGCTCCGGGTCGCGCCGCCGCCAGTCGCTCCGACCCTGCTCTCGCTCCAGCGAGCCGAGGATGGTCTCCAGCGCGACGACGGCTCGGGCCTCGCGCGCCCCGCGCTCGCTCATGGCCGCATCCACGACGCGCCACGCCGCCCCGCGCTGGTCGTCGGTCATGTCGCGTAGTGCGAGTCCGTCCCGATCACCCGGCGTGAATGCCCAGACGAACCTCTCCTCACGTCCGAACGGGAAGCACGCCTGGGCTCGTCGCGGCGGGTCGAGCGTCGCAAGCCAATCGAGGACGATCCGCGCGAGCTGGACTGCCGTGGTGCTCACCTACCCGAACAGCGTCTGCTGTCCGTACCCCGGCGTGCCTTCCAGCTCCAGCATGCGCCGCTTCGTCGCGAGGCCGCCCGGTGCCGAAAAGCCGGTCAGCTTTCCGCCGGCACCGACGACGCGATGGCATGGCACGACGATCGGGAACGGGTTGCTGGCGAGTGCCGCTCCGACGTCCCGCGCCGCGTCCGGCCGGCCGATCGCCCGCGCGATATCGCCGTAGGTGACGGTCGATCCTGGAGGGATCGCGCGGGTCGCCATGTAGACCGCCCGGCGGAAATCGTCGATACCGCGCTCGTCGAGTGCGACGGCGCGCAGGTCCGTCGCTGCCCCCTCGAGGACGGAGACGATCCCATCGATCGCTTTCAGGATCGGGTCCGGGACGACGACACCCTCATGAAGACGCGGCAAGTCGCCCGTCCGGGCGCTCGGCAGCCTGACACCGGCCAAGCCCGCGTCGGTCCACCGGACCGCGCACGTCCCCAGGCGCGTATCGAAGGCGACGACCGATCCTTTCTCCATCGTCGACCAGAACCAACTCCGGTCGCGGTCCGTTGCATCGGCACGCCACGTCATCCCGCCCGTGCGGCCTCGAGGCGATCGAGGATCAGCCGCGTGACGCCCTCGACCGGGACACGTTCCTGGCCCATCGAATCACGATCGCGGACGGTCACCGCGCCGTCGTCGAGCGACTCCACGTCAACGGTCACGCACCACGGCGTGCCGATCTCGTCCTGGCGCCTGTACAGCTTGCCGATCGCCGCGGTGTCGTCATAGACCGCCATCATGTGCTTCTGCAGGTCCGCCTTGATGCGGTGGCACAGCTCGACGATCTCGGGCCGCTTCTTGAGCAGCGGGAGCACTGCGACCTTGTACGGCGCGAGATCGGGATGGAGCGCCAGCGAGACCCTCGTCTCACCGCGGACCTCCTCCTCGCGATACGCGTCGATGAGGAACGTGACCGCGGCACGAGCCGCGCCTGCTGCCGTCTCGACGATCCACGGGATGAGGTGCTCGCCAGTCGCCTGATCGAA
>DATHTG010000283.1:0-9479 GCA_035463515.1 Candidatus Limnocylindrales bacterium | reverse complement strand
ACCGCGAGCAGGATGGACGGGGCCGCGAGCACCTTCCAGGACCGCGACCCGCCGCCGAGGACGATGCGCTCGCGGTGCATCACGCGGTCGTCGATCCAGACCGGAAGCCCGTCCGGCAGCCCGAACACCGTCACGCCGCCGATCTCCATCCCGGTGATGTCGCGGGTCGCATCGGCCGGCGCGAACGACGCCTTGCGGGTCCCGAGTCGATCGCGAACCGTCCGGTTCACGTCGAGGCGGTTGGGCGCGAGGACGACGCACGCGGCATAGCGCGCTGGGTCGCTCTTGCCGATCACGAGGATCGTGTTGGCGGAGTCCTCGGGAGCGAAACCGTATGCGGCACAGAACGCGGCCGTGTCCGCGAGGTCCGGATCGCACGGGAAGAGCTCGTAGCCGACACCGAGTGGCTCGAGCGCGGCGACGAGGCGCGCGCGCCCTTCGGGATCATGCGTGAAGGAGTCGGTCTCGGTGGCGTCGGACATGGGCGAAAGCGTAGTCGCTACCATCGACCCTCGATGACCGACCGATCGACGCTCCAGCCGCCCACGGCCGCGCTGGATATCGACACGTATCTCGAGCGGTTCGAGTGGCACCCCGAGCCGGAGCTCATCGGCTTCCGCGACGAGGAAACATCGCGGGCCGCGTTGGCCTCGCTCGGCACACGGACCTGGCACGAGGCGCTCGAGTTCCTGTACGGCATCGCCTCCGAGCGGGCCATGGGCGACGCCTCGGGGTACACCGAGGCGCGCCGGCGGTACTACGCGTCCGATCCGGCCGGCGAGCGGGACGGCCCGGGGCCTGCGCCGACCGAGCCGATGCGCGCAGCCGACGTGATCGACGAGTTCACTGGACGCCTGTCGCGGGGCCTGATGAACGCCCAGCACCCCCGCCAGTTCGGCTACTTCACGCCGCCGCCGCTGCCGATGTCGATCATGGGCGAGTTGCTCGCGCAGATCGCGAACCAGGGTGTCGATGTCTGGCACGCGGGGCCGTTCGCTGCCTTCGCCGAGGAGGAGGTGGTGCGCTGGCTGTGCGACCTCGTCGGCTACGGGCCCGAGGCATTCGGGTTGCTGACGAGCGGCGGCGTGATGGCCAACTTCATGGGCATGACGCTGGCGCGCGATTTGCACCTCGGGCGGGTGCGCGGACTGTCGGCGCCGCCTCGCGGCAGGGATCTCGAGGGTGCTCGCGTCTACACGAGCGACCAGACCCACTTCTCGATCGCGCGAGCGCTCGACGAGCTGGGCTTCCCGTCGGAGACGCTCGTCGTCCTGCCTGCGGACGGCGACTTCCACCTCCGCGCCGCACCCGTCGCGGATGCGATCGCGCGGGACCGCGCCGCGGGCCTGACGCCGTTCGCGATCGCGGCGGTCGCCGGATCGACGAACACCGGTTCGGTCGACGCCGTCGGGGAGTTGGCCCGGGTCGCACAGGCCGAAGGGCTGTGGCTCCACGTCGACGCCGCGTATGGCGGCGGGGCGCGGTTGTCGGAGCGGGACAGGGATCGCGTGGCCGACCTTCACCTCGCCGATTCCGTGACGGTCGACCCACACAAATGGTTCTTCCAGGCCTACGACATCGGCGGGCTGCTGGTCCGCGACGCTCGGATGCTCACGGCGGTCTTCGGTGGGCGCGCGCCCGAGTACTACCGCGGTGGCGAGACACCCGGCGACGGCGTGCCCGACTACCTGCGCGACGGCGAGCATGCCGACGACCACGGCGCACCCGATCAGCTCAACTTCTACAAGCTGTCGTTCGAGGGAACGCGGCGATGGCGGGCCCTCAAGCTGTGGATGACCTGGAAGCATCTCGGCACGCCCGGCTTCGGGAAGCTGATCGAGGCGAACGACGATCTCGCCGCGTACCTCGCCCGGCGTTGCGCAGAGGCTGACGACTTCGAGGCTCTGCCGGAGGTCCCGGAGCTGTCCGTCGTCTGTTTCCGGCACGTGCCAGCGGGCTTGGCCGGCGAGGCCCTCGATGCGCACCAGGATCGCCTACAGGCCGCGCTGGAGCTGTCGGGTGACGGCTGGCTGACGACCACGCGACTGCGTGGCGCGACGTGGCTGCGTGCGGGCGTCCTGAACTACCTCTCGACCGAAGCCGACATCGACCGCCTGCTCGACACGCTGCGGCGCCTGGCGGACGAGCCGCCCCCGGACTAGCCCAGAGGGTCGGGCCGGTCGACTCGCGACGACACGCTCTCGGTCCGGCCGGAGACCGTCGCCGCCTCGAGGGCCAGTAGCACGTCGAGCACATGGAACGCGAGCTCGCCGCTTGCGCGGTGGGGTGCGCCAGACCGGATCGCGTCGATCATGTCGGCGAGGCCGACCCCCCGCCCGACCGTCGTGTCGAAGCGCGGTTCGACCGTTTCCCACCTGTCGGCGCCGAGCGCTCTGTAGGACACGTCGCCGTCGAACCGATTCGGATCACCGAGCACGAGCGAACCCGCCGTCCCGTGGATCTCGAAATGGGGTGCCTGGCTCGCCACGACATCGAATGACGCGGTCAGCCCCGCGACGACGCCCGACTCGAAGGCGAGCGCGCCGATGACCGTCGTCGGTACGTCCGCCGCGACGCTGCGGCCGGCGAGCGGACCCGACCCGATCAGGCGCTCCGAGCCGGTACCACGGCCCATCGCCGACACCGACGTGATCGGACCGAGCATCGCGACCAAGGCCGTGACGTAGTACGGCCCGATGTCCAGCAGCGGGCCGCCACCGACGCCATAGAAGATGCCCGGGTTCGGGTGCCACGACTCGGGACCGAGGTGGGCGACCGACGCGGTCGCCGCCAGCGGTGTCCCGATCGCCCCCTCGTCGATGAGGGCGCGGGCCGTCTGTAGCCCACCGCCAAGGAATGTGTCCGGCGCGGCGCCGATCCGCACGCCGGCATCGGCGGCGGCGGCGAGCAGCCGCTGAGCGTCGTCGCGGTCCGTCGCGAGCGGCTTTTCCGTGTAGACGTGTTTGCCGGCGGCGATCGCGGCGAGGGCCACGGTCGCGTGGGCCACCGGAGGCGTCAGCACGAGCGCGACCTCGATCGACGGATCGGCCAGCAGCGTATCGACCGGGATGGCGGGGAAGCCGCCGCGCTCGGCAAGCGCCGTCGCCCGAGCCGGGTCCAGGTCGGCGCATGCCGCGAGCTCGATCGCAGCGAACGGCGCGGTACCCGGCAGGTAGAGGTTGGTGACGTCGCCGCATCCGATGATCCCGACGCGAGCCGGTCGCGCGCCGAGGGTCACGTGGCGCGTGCCCGCCCCAGCCCGCGCGCGACCAGGGTCTCCAGGCTCGCGCGACTCGCGTCGATCGCCGAGCCTGCGACATGGTCGAACTCGACGATCAGCCATTCGACGCTGCCAGACGCCGTTGCCGCTTGGACCGCGGGCGCCGGATCCACCCTTCCCGACCCGACAGCGACGTTGACGAACGGCTCCTCGGATGCGTCGGAACTCGGCAGCGCCTCGCCGTCCTTGAGATGCAGCGAGACGACGCGCGGACCAAGGTCCCGGATGACGTCGGCGGGATCGGCGCCACCGACGACGGCCCAGAAGATGTCGACCTGGACATCGACGGTGTCGCCGAGAGGCGCCACCAGCCGGTCGATGGCGCGCTGGCCGTCCGTGACCACCATCTCGGCGTCATGGTTGTGGATGCCCAGCCGCAGTCCGCTCCCACTCGCGATCTCCGACGCGGCCACCAGGTGGTCGATGAGCGCGGGAAGCGACGTGACAAGCTCCTCGGCAGGTGGGCTGACGATAACGCGCGGCGAACCGAGCTCAGCCAAGGCGTCGACAGCACGCCGGAACGCGTCGGGATCGGTCCAGCGCTCCCAGGTGTGCGAGCTCGTGACCGCGAGGTCGAGGTCGCCAAGGACGCGCCGAGCCACGGCCGGGTCACCGCCCGGGACGTCGACCGTCTCGACGCCGAGGAACCCGGCATCGGCGATCGCCTGCAACGTGGCCTCATCGAGGCCCATCCCAGACCCGCCGAAGCGGGCTGGATCTCGGAACGTGTAGAGCTGGACCGCAAGCGGGAGGGGCGACTCCCGATCAGCCACGGCTGTGGAGTAGTCCGCCGACGTGTTCCAACAACTTCCAGGCGACCTCGGCATCGCTCTTCACGAACGCCCGGAAGTCCCAGAACGTCATGACGAGCGTACGCAGATCGGTCGTCGCGGTCACCGTCGCCGTCCTGACCCGATCGCTGATGAGGGCGACCTCACCGAAGTAGCTGCCCGGCCCGATCTTCGCGATCTCCTTGCCGCCCGCCGTGACGACGCCCTCGCCTGCCGCGACGACGAAGAAGCCCATCCCGTGCGTGTCGCCTTCCTTGACGACGACGCTCCCAGCGGGGAACGTCCGCTCGCTGAAATCGCGCGCCAGGCGCTCGAGGTGCTTCTGATCGAGCCCCGAGAGGAGTGGCACCTTGGCCAGCAGGTCGGTCGTCTCGGACATGTGACGGTCTCCACTACGACATCGACGACGGTCTCCGCAGTATCCGCCCGAACTATCACCCGTTCCGGGTCCGCGCGGCGAGTCGGTCCTGCAGACGGAACCATTCGCCGGCGAACGGCATGAACCACGGTCGGCCCTCGTACGGGGCCGGTACAAGGGGGAATCGCAGACTCGTGAGGGCCGGCGCCTCGCCGCCGGCGAGCCACGCGCCCACCTTCGTGCCGAGATTCGTCATCAGCGCGACGCCCGTCCCGCAGCACCCCATCGCGTATGTCACGCCGTCCTTCGTCTTCCCGACGTGCGGCATCCGGTCGAAGGTGAAGCCGACATTGCCGCCCCATGCGTACTCGATCCGATGGCCGGCCATCTGCGGATGCACCTCCAGCAGGCCGCGCCAGAGGATCGCCGCGGTGCGGTCGATCGTCGTGGGCATGAACGACGCCCGGCCACCGAAGACCATCCGACGATCGGCCGTCACGTGCCAGTAGTACAGGAAGTTCTTCGTATCGAAGAACGCGCGGCCCTTCGGCGACAGCTCGTGGGCGAGTGCCTCCGGGAGCGGCTCGGACGCGATGATGTACGAGCCGATCGGGATGATCCGGCGTCGGAGGGACGGCACGACACCGTCCGTGTAGCCGTTCGTGGCGACGAACACGTCACGCGCCCGGATGTCGCCTCGCTCGGTCGCGACGAGGAATGCACCGTCCTCCCGCCGGATCGATCGAGCGCGGACGCCCTCGTGGAGGTCGGCGCCGGCCCGATCCGCAGCCGCGGCGAGCCCGGCGAAATACCGACCTGGGTGCAATAACCCGCTGCCTTCGACCGCCAGCGCGCCGAAGTAGGCGTCACTGCCGATCTCCTCCCGGATCCGTTCGCGCGGCACGACGGTCGACGCGACACCGACCGAGGCCAGGCTCTCCCGCGCATGCTCGAGCTCGGGCGCGTGCGACGGCGCGTACGCCAGCTCGATATGTCCGACTTCCCGGAAGTCGCAGTCGATCGCTTCGTCGGCGATCAGCCGCTTGACCAGCTGATAGGAGTCGAGCGTTTCCTGGTACAGCGCCTTGCCGGTGTCATGTCCATAGCGCTTGATCAGCTCTCGAGCGCTCCATTTGTAGCCGGCGTGGACGATGCCGCCGTTCCGCGTCGACGCGCCCCAGCCGAGCGTGTGCGCCTCGAGGAGGGTGACGGCCACGCCCCGCCGACCGAGCTCACGAGCGGCAGTCACCCCGGCATAGCCCCCGCCGATGACGACGACATCGGAGCTGGCCGGGAGGGGCTGCCCCGACCGATCGGGGAGTGCCGGCATCGACGCCTGCCAGTACGCACGGCGCTCGAAGTCGTCGTTGAGGGGCGGCGTGGTGGACATCGCCGCGAGCGTAGCCGAGCGGCGCGACGCTCGGTATCCCGTGGCGTCAGGCGGGCTCGCCCAAACCCACGACGGTCCGGACGGCGCCGATCTTGAAGAGAGCCTCGCCCCGACCGTTACCGCGCCAAACAGCAGGACGGACCGAGCACCATAGCCGCGTGCGTCTGGCGGAGCGTGGACGTACGCGACTAGACGGAGCGGGGGACGTGCCAGCCGGGCTCGGGGCTGATCACGCGGCGGGCGGTCTCTCCGTTGAACCGAGCGAGATGGGCGTAGAACCGCGCGCGACGGTGGGAGAGGATCAGCGGGTCCTTGCAGGGGCACCCGTCGACGAGGCACCCCGAACGGGTCGGCTGGTTCGGAAGAGGTCGGGTGATGCGATCGTCGATGTCCATGTCGGTTTCTCCGCGGGCCCCTGGGGGTTGCGGTCCGTGTGCGTCGATGGTCGGCGTGTGCCGTGTACGCCGATGACGTGCGGCGATCCGAATCCGTTGCAGCGGCACGCCGGATGTGCGCTTTTCAAGGTGACAGTCGCGGCCCGCGCGGTCAGACCGGGATGAGCGCCTCAGCCTCGTAAGCGAGTCGGCCCGCGGCCATGGTCAGCAGCACGCGGCCGGGCAGCTCCATCCCGGCGAGCGGCGTGTTCTTGCCCTTCGACGCCAGCGCGCGGGGTTCGACGGTCCAGCGCTCCGACCGGTCGAACACGACGAGATCGGCGGGGGCTCCCTCGACCAGGGTCCGTGCCCGGCCGACGATCCGTGACGGACCCACGGTCAGCGCTGCGATCGCGGTCGCGAGCGGAAGACGTTCCGCGTCGACCGCGGCGAGAAGAAGGCCCAAAGCCGTCTCGATGCCGCTGATCCCGTTCGCGGCGGCCCCGAACTCCACCATCTTGTCGACCTCGGTGTGGGGCGCGTGATCGGTCGCGATCGCATCAGCCGTGCCGTCGATCACCGCGGCGATGCACGCGAGTGCATCGGACGGGGTTCGCAGCGGCGGGTTGACGCGGAGCGACGTCGCGTACGGCGGCGCGACGATCGCGTCGTCCCGCCAGGGGTCGCCGCCCTCGCCAGCCTCCCACGAGAACCGCCGTGCGCCGGCGAGCCACTCGTCGGTGAGAGCAAGATGATGAGGCGTCACGTCGCACGAGACTGGCAGTCCTGCGGCCTTGGCGCGGCGGACGAGGTCCAGCGCTCCGGCGGTGGACACGTGGGTCAGGTGAAGACGCGCCCCCGCGACGTCGCGAACGACCTCGCCGAGGATCGCGAGGTCCCGCGCGACCGCCGCTTCCTCGGCCGCCGCCGGCCAGCCGCGAAGACCCAGGACGGTCGCGACCACGCCCTCGTTCGCCTCGGCGTCTTGGGTCTGCGTGGCGTCCTCGGCGTGGTCGACGATGGGAAGACCGAGCGAGCCGGCATACGTCAATGCGTGGCGCAGGATCGTGGCGGAACGGACGGGCGCACCGTCGTCCGAGAACCCGACCACGCCGGCATCCGCCAGCTCGCCGATCGCGGCGAGCGTCTCGCCCGCCCGTCCGACGGTCACCGCTCCGTACGCGAGCAGCTCGACCGGGGAGCCCGACGCCGCTGCTGCGCCGCGGATCGTCGCCAGGACGCCCGGCTCGTCGAGCGTGGGCGTCGTGTTGGGCATGGCGCAGACGGTCGTGAAGCCACCGTGAGCAGCAGCGGCCAGACCGGTCGCGACGGTCTCGGCGTCCTCGTTGCCAGGCTCACGGAGATGCGCATGCAGGTCGACGAACCCCGGCGCCACGACCACGCCGGTCGGTTCGACGCCCTCGGCGTGTGACCCGTCCAGCCAGATGATGGTCTCGAGCAGCCCATCGCGGACGACGACGTCGGCCGGCCCCTCGCGCGCCGCCGCCGGATCGACGAGCCAGACGCCGCTCAGGTCGAGATCGGTCACCTGGCGGCGCCTGCGAGCAGGTAGAGGAGCGCCATCCGGATCGCGACGCCGTTGGTGACCTGATCGGTGATGACCGACTGTGCGCCGGCCGCCACGTCCGGCGCGATCTCGACCCCTTCGTTCATCGGGCCCGGATGCATGACGAGCGCATCCGGCTTCGCGGTAGCAAGGCGAGCGGCCGTCAAGCCATACCGGGCCGCGTACTCGCGCAGCGACGGCAACAGCCCCGATGCCATCCGCTCGCGCTGGATGCGCAGGGCCATGACGACGTCCGCGTGACGAAGCGCCTCGTCCATCGACGAGGTCACCTGGAACCGCCGCTCCCCGCCGACGCCGCGACGCGCCCACGTTTCGAATCCGCGCAGGAGCGTGGTCGGTCCACACAGCCAGAGATCAGCCCCGGCCGCGGTGAGCGTCCAGATGTTCGACCGCGCGACGCGCGAATGCAGCACGTCCCCGAGGATCACGATCTTCTTGCCTTCGACCGAGCCGAGGCGCGATCGGATCGTGTACAGGTCCAGCAGCGCCTGGGTCGGATGGGCATGCCAGCCATCCCCGCCGTTCAGCACCGACCCGCCGAACACTTCGGCGGCGAGGTACGGCGCGCCGCTCGCACTATGGCGCAGCACGAGCATCTGGGCACCGAGCGCCTCGAGCGTCCGCACCGTGTCGACCAGCGATTCGCCCTTCGTCACCGACGACGTTGCGGCCGCCACGTTCACCACGTCCGCCGAAAGGTTCTTCGCCGCCACCTCGAAGGACACCCGTGTCCGGGTCGACGCCTCGTAGAAGAGGATGGTCACGTTCCAACCGCGCAGAGCGGGGACCTTGGCGATCGGTCGCGCGAGGACCTCTCGCATAGCGTCGGCCGTGCGCATGACGAGGTCGATGTCGGTGGTGGACAGTCCGTCGACGTCCAGAAGGTGAGGGTGGCGCCAGCCGACGGCCTGGCCCTCGGGTGCCGCATCCACGGACGGGACGATCAACTCGCCGGACTCGGGCGCTTCCGTCCGTCCGTCGAGCACCTCGGTCATGCGACGGGCTCGGCCGCCAGTGGGGCGTCGATCAGACGCTCGATCTCGACGCCGTCCTCGTCGTCGATCTCCTCGAGATGGACGCGAACGATCTCCTCGCGCGACGTCGGCACGTTCTTGCCGACGTGGTCGGCCCGGATCGGGAGCTCACGATGCCCTCGGTCGACGAGCACCGCCAACCGGATCGCCTGCGGCCGGCCGAAATCGACGAGCGCGTCCATCGCGGCGCGGATCGTCCGCCCCGTGTACAGGACGTCGTCGACGAGCACGACCGTGCGGCCATCGATCCCGAACGGCAGGTCGGTGCCCTTCACGACCGGCTGTTGGGCGACGAGCGACAGGTCATCGCGGTAGAACGTGATGTCGAGGGCGCCGACGGGGATCTCGACCGACTCGTTCTCGGCGATCGCTGCCGCGATCCGGCTGGCGAGCGGGACGCCGCGACGCTGGATGCCGATCAGGAGCAGGCCCTCGGTGCCAGCTTGCTTCTCGACGATCTCATGGGAGAGGCGGACCGTCGCTCGACGGATCTCGTCGGCGGTCATGATCCGGCGTCCGGTCATCGCTCCTTCCCGGCCTCACAGGGCCTCACGGGCGGCCTCACGGGGCCGCGGCCGAAGGGTCGCTGCAAGGATACCCCGCGGCGTCCCGGGTGGCGCCCCGCTCAGTAGACGTGGACGGTGACGTCCACCACGCCGCTCCA
>DATHTG010000282.1:0-10106 GCA_035463515.1 Candidatus Limnocylindrales bacterium | reverse complement strand
ATCTGCAGGCCGAACTTCATCGCGCGGAGCGTAGTCCAGGGCGGGTTCGGGCGTGGGTCGTGTCACCGCGCCGGCTGCACCGATGCGGATCAGCCACCGATCCTCATCGGTGCGCGACGCCGACCTCCGTCGACGCCCTGCCCGACGTCGACCCGGGCGCCCCCGCTCCTGAAACTCGGAGATCGTCAGTCGGTCCGATGCCGTCAACGGCGCTCTCGAGTCAGCGGAAGAGGTCCATCTCCGCGGGCATGATCAATTCGCTGATCCGGCCTTCGCCACGGCGGAACGAGGCGCCGCGGACCAGGGCGATGGGTCGCCGCCCGGTCTTGCCGAGCGCCAGCTCTGCCGCTGAGGCGATCTCATCGGCGACGGCACGCACCGTCGACTTCATCACGCGACCGTCCGCGTCGGGCGTCCCGCGCAGGTCGTCGAGCGGTCGCAGGCCGGATACACCGATCGCGACGTCGACGATGCCGAAGCGCCATGGTCGGCCGAAGCTGTCGGACACGATGACCGGCAGGTCGTGGTCGAGTCGGGCGCGGATCGCCGAACGGATGCGCTCCGCCGAGGCGTCGGGATCGCGCGGCAGCAGCGTGACGATGTCGCCCGATCGCGGGCCGACGTTCGACGCGTCGATGCCGCCGTTCGCGCAAACGAACCCGTGCTGCGTCTCGGTGATGACGAGCCCGTGCTCCATCCGGACGACGCGCTTCGCCTCGCGCAGGACCAACTCCACCTGGCGCGGGTCGCGGTCGAACCGCTCGGCGTATTCGACGACCTCGGGTCGTGGCTCGATGGTCGTCAGGTCGACGATGGCGCCCTCTGCCTTCGACACCACCTTCTGGGTCACGACGAGGACGTCGTCGTCCCGAAGGGGCAAGACGGCGTTCGCCGCGGCGAGGGCATCCGCGATGAGCGCCGGAAGGTCATCGGCCGGGACGATCTCGCCCAGACCATCGATCGCGACCACCTCGATCTGATCAGCCACTGACGGCCTCGGGCGTCTCGGCCTGCGCGATGAGCAGATCCTCGGGCGTATCGATGTCGAGCGTCAGCGGCCCATCGAGGATCTCCACACGGGCGCCCGCCGCGTGGGCCGCGCCGACGTGCGCGTCCTTGCTGTCGCCACCGAAGCAGAACTCGATGGCCCCCGGCGGCGACACGAGCAGGGCGTTCGTCCCGCGGCCATGGCGGTCCGGGACGATCGCGACGAGCGGCTGCGGCTCCGTCGATGCGAGCGCGACCACCTTCTCGAGGTGGTCCGGCGACACCTGGGGGATATCGATCGGGAGCACGAGGATGGCCCGCGCCCCGGCGGCGACGGCTTCCTCGCGCGCCTGGCGCAGACCGTCGTTGAGGCCACCAGCCCGCTGCCGGAGCGGTCGGGCCCCGGCTCGCCGGGCGAGGTCGCGAACCTCATCGTCGGGCGTGACCACGAGCGTCTCGTCGATGCCCGGCGTCGCGACCGCAGCACGGATGGTGGTCGCAGCGAGCCGCAGCGCCAGGTCGCGCCGCTCCTCGGCATCGAGGACCGCTCCGAGCCTCGACTTCGCGCCCTCGATCGCGCCGACCGGGACGATCGCGACGACACGCGGCCGGTGGGTCATCGCTTCGTGCGCGCGGAGGGGCCGGCGAACCGCAGGACCTCGTCCGCGAGACGAGCGCGCGACTCGTCGCCGGACATGATCGTGTCGGCGACGAGCGTCTCGACCCCGAGTGCGCGGACGGCCGGTTCGAGCCCCGCGTCGACCCGATCCAGCACGAAGTGGCTGAGGAGCCGCGTGAAGCGCCGCGCGATGCCGAGGGCGCTCACCTCCTCGCCGAGCGACGCGAGCATCCGGTCCGCCGGGCCCTTGAGCGCCTTGCCACCGACGATCCCGCTCACACCGACACCCGGGATACCGCGGGCCCGCGCCTCCTCGAGTGCGGGACGGATGCCGGGCACGGCCAGGATCGGGTCGATGGACACGACCGGGTTCGACGGCGCGATGACGATGACGTCCGCGTGGGCGATCGCCGCGATGACCTCCCGGGTCGCCTGGGCCGAGGCCACTCCGCGGAAGCGGACCTCACGGACGGTCGGCTCCTGGTGGCGATGGACGAAGTACTCCTGGAACTCGAGCCAGCCGTCGTCCGTGCGCACCTCGGTCCGGACCGGCTCGTCCGCCATCGGCAGGATCCGCGGTTCGATGCCCATGGCAGCGGCGAGTTCCAGCGCGATCTCCGTGGGGCGGCCGCCAGCGCGCAGCCGATCCGTCCGCCAGATGTGCGTCGCGAGGTCCTTGTCCCCGAGCCTGAACCACTCGCGATCGCCGAGCTCCTCGAGCCGGTCCATCACGGTCCAGCTCTCGCCACGGACGCCCCAGCCGCGGATCTCATCGTCGAGGCCGGCCAGCGTGTACGCGACCGTGTCGTGGTCCGGCCAGACCGCGAGGCCGTGCAGCTCGAGGTCGTCGCCGGTGTTGACGATGACCGTGAGGTCACGACCCACGATGGCGGCAAGACCTTCGGCCATCTTCGCCCCACCCACGCCGCCGGCGAGCAGGACGACCTTCATGCGACCAGGAGGTCGGCGACCTCGCGCATCCGCTCGATCGTCTCGAAGTCGTACGGTGCGGGCATCCGCACCAGGATGGTCTCGAAGCCCAGGTCGAGGTGGCGACGGATCACGTCCGCGACCTCCGTCGGCGTCCCGGCCAGGTAGCCGCCGAAGTCGTACGCCTCGACGCCGTTGAACGCGAGGAGCTCGCGAGTCCGCTCATCGGCCGCCTTCGCGTCGTCGCGCACGACGATATGGAAGCTCACGGTCTTCTCGATCGACGCGATGTCCCGGCCCACCTCGTCGCAGTGCCCCTCCAAGGTCCGAAGGGCATCTTCGACGAACTCGAATGTGCCCGAGGTGTTCCAGGCGTCCGCTCGCTCCGCCACGGTCCGCAGCGTCTTCTGCCGGCCGCTGCCGCCGATCAGGATCGGCAGGTGGTCCTGGAGCGGCCGGGGCTCGCAGAGGGCGTCATGCATCGTGTACGTCGGGCCGTCGTGCGTCACGCGCTCGCCGTCGAGCAGGCGGCGCATCAACATCACCGCCTCGTCGAGCCAGGCGATCCGCTCGCCGGGGCTCGCGCCGAACGGGATGCCGAACGCGTCGTGCTCTCGCTCGAACCACGCCGCCCCGATCCCGAGGACCGCCCGGCCGTCGGAGACGTGGTCGAGCGTCGTGGCGAGCTTGGTCGTGACCCCCGGGTTCCGGAACGTGTTGGCGCCGACCATCAGGCCGAGCCGCACTCGAGTCGTCAGCGGCCCAAGTGCCGCAAGGACGCTCCAGCCCTCGAAGATGGGCTGCTGCCACGGACCGAAGATCGCCATGAGGTGATCCCAGGTCCAGACCGAGTCCCAGCCGTGCTCCTCCGCGGCGAGGGCCGCGTCACGGAACGTCGGCCAGTCGGTCGCCTGCGACCAGAGCTGGAGCCCGAACTTGACGGGCATGGGATCTGCGGGCATCTGGCCGATGGTACGCGGGGACTGAGTCACGTGAGCCGTTCGCCGGCGCGGACCTCGACGTCGAGGCGGTTCTCGGGTGGCGCGAGCGGGCAGGCCCAGCGTGGTTCGAAGGCGCACGACGGTTGGGTCGCGAAGTTGAAGTCGAGGATCAGGTCGCCGGTCGCCTCGTCCGTCCCGAGATCGTGCGACTTCGCGGCGTCGACCAGGTAGCGCCCCGCCCCGTACGTCTCGCGGCCGTTCGTCGCGTCGCGGAACGGGATGAACAGCCCTCCCGCGTAGCCGGCCATCCAGAACACCGAGAGACGATGCTCGCCCGCAGGGAAGGGCAGCCGGACCGTGCCGATCCGACGGAACGACAGGGTGTCGGCGCCGCTGTTCGGGAGCTGCATCGCTGGACCTCCAGGGTCCTCGGCGGGTGCCGGCTCGACGGGGACGACGAACCGCAGCTCGGGGTCATGGTCGAAGTGCATGGACCGGAACCCGGGACGGTCTGCCGGTGGTAGCGGCGATTGCGGATGCTCGCGGAAGAGACGCTCCCGGACCGACCGCCAGTGGGCGAGAGCGACGGCCGAGTCGGTCGCCGCCATCACTCGGACCTCCGCATACAGGGCGCCGATGCGCCGCCGCCAGTCTGCGAGGGTCAGGCGATCCTGGAGCGAGCCGTCGCCCTGGACCCAGTCCGGGGCTTGGACGGCCATCAGCCGCTCATCGATCGCGCCGGAGCGAACCGAACACGATCCACGCGCCGAGTCCGATCAGCAGGATCGGCCAGAGCTCGCTCCACCGTAGCCGCGGCATCTCGAGTCCGAGCGTCTGATCGGCGAAGAACCACAGCCCGATGGCCGCGAGGATGACGCCGAACACGATGGTGCCGGTCCGGCCGGGATCGTCTCGCCGCATCCGCCAGGTCGGTGCCGGCGCTACGGGAGGTGGCGGCGGTGGTGATGCCGCCGGGCCTGGCGTCGCCGCAGGGGCGGGCGAGGGAGGTGGCGGTGGGTCGTACGGCGCGGTCGGGGTCGGATCCATGGGCTCGGTCGGCCCGGTCCGGCCGGTCGGGGTGTCGGTCATCGATGGACTCCCGTCGGGCGGCGGCGTCGCCGCAGCCGGACCATCGTAGCCCGGCATACTTGACGAGGGCGACCGCCTGTCGGCTCGTCCGATCCCATCGAGTGGAGGACAGGCGTGGCAGACACGGCCGAGATCGGCGTCTTCGGGGGTTCCGGCTTCTACTCGCTGCTCGACGATGTCCGCGAGATCAAGGTCGATACGCCGTACGGCGCGCCATCCGATTCACTGTTCCTCGCGGACGTCGCTGGTCGTCGCGTTGCGTTCCTCCCGCGCCATGGTCGGCGCCATACCATCCCGCCGCACAAGATCAACTACCGGGCGAACGTCTGGGCGATGAAGTCGCTCGGCGTGAAGGCGGCCATCTCGCCGTGCGCGGCAGGCTCCCTGGCGCTCAGCGTGAAGCCCGGCGACTTCGTGGTGTGTGACCAGTTCGTCGATCGGACGCGGGGTCGAGTCGACACCTTCTACGACGGCCCGATCGTCACGCACCTCTCGTCGGCGGAGACGTATGACCCGATCCTCCGGAAGCTGGCGATCGAGACGATCCGCGATCACGGCATCGAGGTCCATGAGCGCGGCACGGTCGTCGTCATCCAGGGACCGCGGTTCTCGACGAAAGCCGAGTCGAAATGGTTCTCGGACGCGGGCTGGGAGGTCATCAACATGACCCAGTACCCAGAGGCGTGGCTCTGTCGGGAGCTCGGCATCGCGGTCGTCAACATCAGCCTCATCACCGACTATGACGCCGGCGTCCTCGAAGGGACCGAGGCGGTCGACGCGACAGCCGTCCTCGAGGTCTTCCAGGCGAACGCCGAACGGATCCAGAAGGTCGTGCTCGACCTGATCGGGCGATTCCCCGCTGATCTCCATTCGCTGGGTGCGCGGGACGCGCTCGGTCCCACGCGTGGTGACGGCCACGCCATCTCCGCCGAGGACGTCCGGTTGTTCGAAACGGGGCTGTAGGTCGAGATGTCGGAAACGGGGAACAGGGCTGCCGGTCGACTGCCGATCGGGGTCTGCATCCGTTCGATCCGAGCCACGCCGGACTGGTGGCTCGAGAGCGCACGACGTCTCGACGCCGCCGGCTTCTCCGGCGTGTGGTCGTGGGATCACTTCATCGGTCAGGGCCGCGACCGGACCGTGCCGGTCGTGGAGTCCTGGACGATCCTGTCCCTCGCGGCGGGGCAGACGAAGCAGGTGACGGTCGGGACGTTCGTGATGAACGTCATGAACCGGCACCCGGCGCTGGTCGCGCGAATGACGTCGACGCTCCAGATCGCGACGGGTGGCCGTGTGGTCCTCGGCATCGGGATCGGCGGGGCGAAGAAGGAGCACGAGGCGTACGGGATGGACTTCCCGCCGCCCGCGGAGCGGGTCGAGCGGCTCGAGGAGGCGGTCGCTGTCATCCGGGCGCTGTGGACGGGTGGCCCGGTGACGCGGCCTTCGCCGTTCTATCCGCTGACCGACGCCGTCGCGCACCCAATCCCCGATGTGCCGCCGAAGATCATCGTCGGGGGCGAGACGCGACCCGGGGCCGCGCTCGCGGCACGGATCGGCGATGGCTGGACGGCCTTCGACGACAACTTCGAGGAGAACCTCCCCGTCTACCTGGAGGCACTCGAGGCTGCAGGAAGGCGACGCGAGGACCAGACGGTCATCGTCGGCTTCCAGGGCGAATGGCGGAGTGACGCCAGCAGTGTGCTCGGGACACCGTGGCTCTCGGATCCGCGGGCGACGTGGGAGCGCTGGCGTGCTGCCGGCGCGGACGGCGCCGTGGTCACGGCCCGAACGACCGAGGACGTCGACGCGCTCGTGGAGTCCGTCGGCCGCTGGTAACGGGGCGTTTCGGGGTGGGGCAACGTTTCGTGGCACCATCGACGTGTGACCCCGACCACGTCAGCACCTCGCTCACCCGCTGCGCCGACCCACCCGTGTGCGCGCTGCGGGGCGCCGGTCGCGATGGGCGTCGGGCTGTGCGACGAGTGCAACCCGCTCGGGTTACGTGATGTCGCCGCGGGGCAGGTCCACGGGTCGGTCTTCATCGCCGTGACCGTGGCGGTGATCATCCTCGCCGTCCTCGCTCGCTGGTCCGTCGCTGGGGGTGGTCCCTACCCGGCAAGCGTCGATCGCGTCGAGACCTCCGGGACTGGCCTCGCAGTGACCCTGACGGTGACCAACGCAGGCGCTGCAGTGGGTCAGACGACGTGTCGGGTGTCCCGCCCCGGCGACGAGGGGATGGGGACCGCGGCCTTCGTCACGAGCCCGCGGCTCGCCGCGCACGAGACCAGGACCTTCCGGTCCGTGGTGACCCAGTTCGGC
The DNA here is from genome assembly GCA_035463515.1 of Candidatus Limnocylindrales bacterium. GTDB lineage: Bacteria > Chloroflexota > Limnocylindria > Limnocylindrales > CSP1-4 > SPCO01. Next base: position 3,221 of record DATHTG010000282.1, on the reverse strand, counting down.
TCCGCGCCGACGGACCTCCAGGTCGAGTGCCAGACGCCCTGAGCGGCTCACGAGCATCCAAGGCGTCACGGACAGCCCGCGTCGCCGCCGACGCGCCGCGCCCTGCCGATCTCGAGTTCGCGATCGCGCTGGCCGCACGCGCCGGCGAGATCCTGATGGACCGCTATGAGCGCCTCGAGCGCATCCAGCACAAGAGCGCTCGCGACGTCGTCACCGAGGCCGACCACCTGTCAGAAGAGCTGATCATCGAGTCGATCCGGAGCTCCCACCCGACGGACGCGATCCTCGCCGAGGAGAGCGGCGAGCATCGCGCGGTCGCCGGTGAAGCCCCGACGTCGGGGAAGGGGAGGGTCTGGATCATCGACCCGCTCGACGGGACCGTGAACTACGCGAACGGCATCCCGTTCTTCTGCGTGTCGATCGGCCTCGTCGTCGATGGCCTACCTTCCGTCGGCGTCGTCCACGACCCGACGCGCAGCGAGACGTTCGCCGCAACTGCCGATGGACCGGCGATGCTCATGTCGACCCTCGGCACGGACAGCTTCGCGATCCAGGCATCCGACAAGGACAAGCTGTCGGACTTCGTCGTATCGATGGCGCTGAGCGGGCGAGCGGTGGCGACGCGGGCCCGGAATGTCCGAAAGGCGATCCGCATCTCCCGGTCGATGGGGTCGGCGGCGTTGGCCCTGTCGTACGTCGGGAACGGCCGGTTCGACGCGTTCATCCAGCAGGGTGGCTTATCGGCGTGGGACATCGCGGCGGCGGGCTTGATCGCGGAGCGTGGCGGCGCCCGCGTGACGTCGATGGACGGCGGGCCGTGGTTCGACGTCGCCAAGGTCCCGCGGTCGATCGGGGTGCTCGCGGCGCCGGATCCCCATCACGCTGAGGTCCTCGCGCTCGTCCGGTAGGGCGTGACCGCCCGGTCGAAGTCGGCGACCGTCGCGATCGACTCGCCGATCGTGCTAGCTCTCCTCGAGCCAGCGGTGCGGGCGCGACCGCAAGCGATCGAGCCCCCACTCGTCACAGAACGCTTCCCATGCAGCCCGGGGTGCACCGTCCCAGCGCAGCTCCTCGGGATCGGTCTGACGGATCTTCACGCCGTCCTCGACGGTCCGGAGTCGGGCGAGGTCCCGGTACAGGTACGCCTCGTCCATGTGGTCCCGAAGCGACGCCGCGAGCGTCATCGCCCGGCCACCGGTGACACCCGGGACCTCCCAGGTCGAGGCCCGTTCCGGCACATCCTCCAGGTGACCGTACCTCGCCAGGCCGGCTGCCGCGCCCTTGGCGCCCCAGCCCGGGATGCCCGGATAGCCGTCCGACGAGTCGCCCACGACCGCGAGGTAATCGGGGATCGACTCGGGCGGGACGCCCCACTTCGCGCGGACCCCGGCATCGTCGTACGTCAGGTCCCGGCGGCGATCCCAAAGGACGATCCGGTCGTCACGGACGAGCTGGGCCATGTCCTTGTCGGGCGTGCAGACGAGGATCCGTTCGACACGTGGGTCCTCGGCGAATCGGAGCGCGGCGGCGGCGATCGCGTCGTCCGCCTCCCACTCGACCATCGGCCAGAGCGTGACGCCGAGTGCCTCGACCGCGGCCTCGGCGATCGGGAACTGGGCGAGCAGGTCGCGCGGCATCCCCGCGGACGACTTGTACCCGGCGAACAGGTCGTTGCGGAACGACTCGATGACGCGGTCCGTCGCGCAACCGACGTGCGTGGCACCCTGCTCGCGGAGCAAGTAGAGGAGCTGGTCGACCAACCCCGACACGCCCGACAGGACGACCCCATCGCGACCGATGACCGGCGGACGCGGGGCGTAATGGGCTCGGAAGAGTTCGTAGGTCGCGTCGACGAGGTGAAGCTGCACGCCTCTGGTCAGCGCATCCGGCTCTGCGACATCGCGACGCCCGCATCGCGCATGGCCTCGAGCGCTCGTTCGCCGTCACCCGGCTGTAGATCGACGGCCGCGATGGCGTCGGTCAGCAACGAGGTCTCGTAGCCGAGCCGCGCGGCATCGAGCGCGGTCGCCGATACGCAGTAGTCGGTGGCGAGACCGACGACGACCACGCGCTCGGCGCCCTTGTCGCGCAGGAGGCCGTCGAGTTCGGTGGGCATCTCCTCGCCCGTGGTCGGGTCGCGCATCGTGAAGCCCGAGTACCCGTCCTCCCCGTTCGACCCCTTGCGGACGCGCGGCGCACCATCGGGGAACCGAAGGTCGGGATGCAGCTCGGCGCCCCACGTCCCGCCGACGCAATGGACCGGCCAGATCCCGCCGTCCTTCTGGAAGTGCGGCGTCGATCCGGGATGCCAGTCCTGGGTGGCAACGATCGTCGCACCGGCAGAAGCAGCCATGTCGATCTCGCCGTTGATCACCGGGACGACGGACTCGCCGCCCTTGACCGACAGGCTGCCACCCGGATCCGCGAAGTCGTTCTGGACATCGACGATGACGAGCGCGGTCGACGGGGAGTAGCGCTGCATCGATTGAGCCTAGCAAGAACGCCGTCCGTCGGAAGACCGGCAGACGGCGTCGAAGCAAAGGATCGACCGGGGAGCGTCACGGGCCTGGGGGAACGGGCCGCGCTCCCCGGTGACCCTATCCGATGAGGGCCGAGGACTCGTCCTTCTGCGCCTCCGGCTCCGGGGCTTCCGGTTGGGTAGGCGGTTCGACATCGAGCAGGTAGCCGATGCCCTGGAACGTCTTGATGCGGCCGGGCTCGCCGGGTTCGGCGCCCAGCTTGCGGCGGACGCGCGACACCCAGACCCGGAGGTACTGGAGGTCGTCGCGATATTCCGGACCCCAGACCTTCGTCAGGAGCTCGGTATGGAGGACGACCTTGCCGGCGTTCGCGGCGAGGTGCTGCAGTAGCAGCCACTCGGTCCGCGAGAGCTGGACGAGCTCTCCGTTCCGGGTGACCATCCGGCGTTCGAGGTCGATCTCGATGTCGTCGAAGGCCAGCACGCCCGAGCCCGGGCTGGCACCCGAGGATCGGCGGAGCACGGCTCGCACGCGCGCCGCGAGCTCGTCGGGATGGAACGGTTTCGCGATGTAGTCGTCGGCGCCGAGGTCGAGGCCCTTGGCCTTGTCCGCGGTCGATCCCTTGGCGGTGAGCAGGATCACGGCGACAGGTCGTCGCTCGCGGAGCTGCCGCATGACCTCGATCCCGTCGAGGTCGGGCATCACGATGTCAAGCAGGACGATGTCCGGCCGGACCTCCTC
>DATHTG010000281.1:0-3060 GCA_035463515.1 Candidatus Limnocylindrales bacterium | reverse complement strand
GAGCCGCCGCGGTCCGATACGACCGTGGTGACGAGGTCGTGCCGCGGGTGCTTGGCCCACTCGGACTCGTGTTGAAGGGCGGGATCTGGTACGTGGTGGCGTCGATCGACGGCCAGGTCCGCACGTATCGGGCGTCACGGGTCGTCGCCGCGACGCTGCTGGACGAGCCCGTCGTTCGACCTGCCGACTTCGACCTTGCGGCGTTCTGGGTCGAATCGAGCTCCGCGTACGAACGTGACGCGCCGACGGTCGTGGTGGATGTCCGCGTCCGCGACGACCAGGCGTGGCGGCTCGATCAGGTCTTCGGCCGAGGGACGGTCGCCGGCGCGGAGCGCGTGGACGAGGACGACCACGTCGGGACGGTCCGGCTCCGGATCCGCCTCGGCTATCCCGACGAAGTGCCCGGCCTCCTGCTCGCGGTCGGGCACAACCTCGAGGTCATCGGACCATTGGCGGTTCGCGAGAAGTTGGTGATGCTCGCGAACCGGATCGCGGATCGCTACCGGGAGGTCGCCCCGGTCGACGCCCGCCGCTGAACCGGTCGTCGATCTCCCGGCACCGCCCGACGCGGGTCGACGTCCTCGTTCGCCTTGAGGAGCCGACGGGTCCGGAGCTCGGCCTCGATCTCGCGCTCCCGATCGGCCTGGATGATGCGAGCGAGTTCGATGTTCATCATGTACCGAGTCTGGTGGTCGTACATGTCGAAAGCCGTCATGTTTGTCGTGGGGGCGGGGGCCGGTCCCGAAACGCCACGGACACGCGCAGACACCGCGAGGCCGCTCGACGTCCCCACGCGCGAGCGGCCAGCGGCGATCTTTTCTCGTATTCGGTTGTGGTCGATATTCGGCTGTTCTTCGGTTGTTCTTCAGTTCGAGCGTTCGGCGGACCGCCGTCCGGCAAGTCTTGCCGGCTCCGTCGTCGCCCGGCATCCCGCCGGAGGATCGACGCGCCGCCGGTCGATGGTCTTTGTGTCCGGCGGTCCGTTTCGTGCTGAGGGGAAGGTAGGCGCGTGGCTGCAACGTCGCCCCTGCCATGCGTCATGAAGCGGCATGGACATTTGTCCATACTCGTGCGATGGCTCTGCGAGGCGACGTCGTGGGCGCGTCGCGTGCCGAACGGTTCGCGGCCGCGGAACGACGCATCGGACGGATGACCCGCCTCCTCGATGAGCTCATCGAGGTGCCCGGGACATCGATCAAGATCGGCCTGGATCCGGTCATCGGCCTGATCCCGGTCGCCGGCGACGCGGTGTCCGCGCTCGCCGGTGGCTGGGTGATCCTCGAGGCGTCACGGTTCGGCCTACCGAGGGTCATCCTCGGCAGGATGGTGCTCAATCTTGCGCTCGACCTCGGGATCGGTGCGATCCCACTGATCGGCGACGCCTACGACCTGTTCTTCCGGTCCAATTCCCGCAACCTGGATCTGTTCCGCAAGCACGCGCTCGACCCGGACTCCTCGACGCGTGGCGAGCAAGCGCTGTTCATCGGCCTGGCGTTGCTGATCGTCGGGATCGTGTGGCTGGTCGTGATGGCGCTCGGCGCGTTCCTGGGCGCCCTCGGGTCCACTCGGATCTAGGCGGCGTCCCCCGGTAGACTCCGGCGCGATGCCCGAACCGCGTCGCGTCACCGCGACCCGCTACGTGACGCCCCTGCGCGAGGGCGGATCGCTGCCCGGCCTGGTCGAAGCCGATGATGATGGGCTGTACGTCGTGAAGTTCCGCGGCGCCGGCCAGGGCCCGCGTGCACTCGTCGCCGAGTGGCTCGCCGGAGAGATCGCCCGGGCCGTGGGCCTGACGGTCCCGGAGTTGGTCTTCATCGAGGTCGACGCCGGTCTCGGCGATGCCGAGCCGGACGAGGAACTGCAGGACCTCGTGCATCGCAGCGGCGGGCTCAATCTCGGGCTCGACTTCCTTCCCGGAGCCCTGATGTTCAATCCGGCCGCCGATCCCGACGTCGACCCCGACGTCGCGGCCGACACCGTCTGGCTCGACGCGTTCGTCATGAACCCGGATCGGAGCGCGGCCAACCCGAATCTGCTCCTGTGGCACGGTCGGACGTGGCTGATCGATCACGGCGCGGCGCTGTACATCCATCACTCGTGGCGTGACCCGGACACCCACGCCACCGGCGCGTTCGAGCGGATCGCCGACCACGTCCTGCTGCCGTTCGCAGGCTCCGTCCCCGCCGCGGATGAGCGCCTTGCAGCCAAGCTCGATGGCGGGGCGTTCGAGGAGCTGGTCGAGGCGATCCCCGGGGAGTGGCTGCCCGACGATCCGACCGTCGGCGATGCCCAGGCCCAGCGCGCCGCCTACGTCCGTTACCTGTCGCAGCGTCTCGCGGCACGTCACCGGTTCGTGGAGGAGGCCGACCGTGCCCGAAGAGCCGCGTAGCCCGTATCAGTACGCGATCATCCGGGTCGTCCCGCACGTCGAACGCGGGGAGGCGATCAACGTCGGCGTCGTGCTGCTGTGTCGGTCGTCGGCCTACATCGGGGCGCGCACCGCGCTCGACGAGGCTCGCCTGCGTGCGATCGCACCGGACGCCGATCTCGAGCCGATCCGGCGCCACCTCGAGGCGATCGACCGCGTCGCCGCAGGCGACCCGCGCGGGGGTCCGATCGCGAAGCTGTCGACCGCCGAACGGTTCCACTGGCTCGTGTCCCCGGCCAGCACGATCATCCAGCCGTCGGACGTCCACACAGGGCTCACCGAGGACCCAGCCAGGGAGCTCGAGCGCCTCTTCGAGACGCTGGTCCGCTAGGCCGCCCCGACCTCCACCTGGGCGGCACGCAAGGCGTCATGGAGCGTCTGTCCACCACCGGGGCTGGCGGCCGCACCGACGACGTGGATCTCGGCCCCCAGACGACCGACCACTTGGTCAGCACAGGCCCGTCGGACGCGATCGAGCAGCGTCTGCGCCTCGGCCTCCTCGGTCTCCGGGAGCAGCACATGGAACCGATCGGCGGCTGCCCGGGTGACCCGGTCGGTCTCCCGGGCGTGCTCGCGGACGATCGCTCCGACGCGTGCCGCCAGCCGATCCGTGCTGGCCGCTGCCGCCCGGA